>JAAUTN010000524.1 GCA_012031415.1 Leptolyngbyaceae cyanobacterium SM1_4_3
CTGAAGATGGACAGGCTTTTAATGCTCCTGAAGGTTATGAACTGGAGTACTTTACCCGAAATGGCAAGGTCGATTATCGTCATACTGGAGAAGGGTTCATCCTTAGAAAAACAGACCAACCGACCGCTATTCTGCAATTTCTGTTAACAAAGTTTTTTGGGCAAAACCCAGGTATGCAACACACTGATGAGGTCAAATCTAAGCTAGAGGCAACTTTCAAACCTGTGAAAGCGGCCCGCTTGATGTCGATGTGGTTGTATGTTCAACAGTTTGGAGTAGAGAGAACGAAAGAAGACTTTGGGCACAACAGCTACTATGTGGCCCGCCGAGACATGAAAAAAGCAGATGTCAGCCTGATTGAACCACCAAAGAATGTGGTCAGAATGGATGCTGACTTCTCAAGGCGCTTCAGAATGACCGTACCAAGTGAGTATGTTGTGAATCGGGTTGATGACTTCAGAGATGGCAGTAACCTCCTCAATCTGCCTCTGACTGCGACAGATGGTTAATGAATGCTGCCAATGCTCGTTTGACCGTTCCTCTGTCTTTGCCCTTCCTAGTTAGCTCTGGATCAGCCAGCAATTCATTAGCTATCGATTGAAGTTGTTCTCTCGACAGTGGAGCTGGCGCGATCGCGTCTGAATCAGCCTGAGAAGTTACAGATTTGTTGGGTAACTTCTCAGGCTGCTGTTTCTTCGGTTTGTAATTGTAGAAGTCTTCATCACTCGTGTTGATGGCCCAGCAACAACGATTCAGCTTCTCACTCATTAAGTCTTCAGTTCTGCCCATGTAGAGCTTGCGTAAGCGTCCATCCTTACGTTTATAGGCATACCAATACTGACTTTCTCCTCTTCTACCTTCCAATTGGGCCGTAAATGAACCTGCACTAGTTTTGACTCCAAACTTGGTGCAACCAGATTCATCAAGCCACCTGAACCACCGCTCTGAACCAACTTCGATGGGAGATGTAAACCGCTCGCCTGGCACGTGTAGGTACCCATAGTCAGCGGTCGGTTTGTTATTGCTCATAAAAGTTACCCAACAAAGTTACATAACGATGCTAACATAGTTGTGTAACTTTGTTGGGTAACTCGAACATTAATCGCACACTTCCCGAACATCATTCGCACATCATCCGAACATTACCCGCACGAAAGTGAACATCGATTTTTCAACGCCTTCAGCAATTTCTGAACCTGATCGCACGTTCTGCGAACGTGCGATCGAACCATGAGCGAACAGCCTTGCCTGTGCGGTCGCACTGCGACCGCACAGGCAAGGCTGTCAATTCGCCATTGACTCTTAACCCCTGACCACGCTGCCAGCCATCGACCTCTAAAAACGGTTGCTTCCCCCCTTTGGGGGGACGAGAGGGGGGCAAGAGTGTTTGGCTAAGTCAGTTCTGTTATGCTTGCTTCTAACCAGCAAGGTTTCTAACCGTTCCTTAGCTGGTTGTCGGTGGCAAACACCTTTAGGGGCACTGACTTGGCAGCCTCGCACTCTGTGCGCCTCGCCTGGTCTGTGCGCCTCAGCAAAATGCTTACAACATTCTGCTGAGACGACTTCCCATCCGCTAGAACACACCTAACGAAGAGGCAAGACAATCATGTTAGATTGCATCCGCCGCGTCTACCCCGTAGGCGTGGGTCATGCCATATTCAGCTTGTTTCAGATCGTCACAGTTAGGGCTGAATGCGATGCAGGGCTTATAGAAATTGGTCATGGCATCATCATCGGAATTGTTCTAAACCCTGATGTGGGTTTAATTCCTGGGTGGTGGTATCACATCAGTTTTTGGAACTGATTGACTGTCCCTGGCTGTCTCTGCCCTATCAAGAGCTTGTCCACGAGTCCGAAGTAGAGGTGTACAGCCTCATCAGTTCCACTAACTAACCACCCCCAGCAAGGGATTTTTGAGAATCCCTTGCTGGGGGTTCCCCTTATGGAGAACCCCCAGCAAGAGATTCTCTAAGTCCGCACCATCGAACTCGGAGCGAAAAGTATCATGACAAATTTCAAGCCAATTGCCTTGGCCACCTTGATAGCGATGTTGTCCTTTCCCTCTACACCAGCTAAAGCAAATCCTGCACTAGTTGCGGCTCCAGCTATTTGCGCTACTGGAGTCGGCTGTATTCTGGTTGGCACAGTTGTAGTTGCTGGGGTTGCATATTACGTTTGGCAAAACAGTCAGACTGGTGAAGAGTATCATATGCCCATCGAAGACCCTGAAGAAGAGGCTGAGGAATGGGATGAGCCAATTATCGCAAGAGATCCAGAAGAAGCAGCACGGGAGTGTCAAGCTAGAGCAACGCATTATGGGGTAAGGCTTTCAAGAGTTCAAGAACCCAGTCGGTTAAGGCGCGGACAGAATCAACAGTACCGTTGTTGGTTCATTTAATTTAAGGAGAGAACCATGATTAATCTCGAAAGCATTCAAACTTCAAAACTTTCAATTGGTGCAAAGGCTGGGCAGATTGTGCTGTTAGTTGATCTAACTCAGACTCCTAACCCGATAGAAACACTGGATTTGCTTAAGTCTATGGGCTATGAGCCTCAGTTGAAGTTTTGTGTTTTTGCAACGGGTTTGCACATCATCGCAGTCTTAAAAGACGAGCAGTTCGATCCATCTCTACCTATCGATGATGAATATCTTATGAGTGAATGGACTGCGTTAATTGAGCAGATCAACCAAAATGCAGTGAGACTGTGGAGAGGGCATCCCAAATCTCACCCAGTATTGGTATAGGTGCGTAGCCTCCCACGTCTTGCTCTGCCCGATGATAGCGGTGTTGATGATAAGGCGAAACTGTGGGAAGAGACGCGAGATTCTGAGCTTGTAGAACTCTACTCAGACTTAGCTGAGCAGCAGGAAGCAGAGATTGCAGCTAGCCTTAAATGATTAGCGAATAGGAGTGACCCTAAGGGTTTGTCCTAGCATCTATGCTCTTCTTAGAGGGTTGACCAGAATAGGAATAGTTTCGAGGGATGAGGGGGAGTGGTCTACACCCCCTTTTTTTATGGAGTAATAACTAAAATTCAGGGAGATACTAGGAGTTCAGACAATTCGTATACGGACTTTTGTTGTGACTAAAAACAATGGAGACATATACAACTCCGACAGTCTGTATAAGAACTAATTGAGGGGAAGGAAGTCGGGGTTCCTTAGTAACACCCCGACTTCCGTGTGAATTTTCACAATTTCTCGTTATAGGATGAGTCATCCTTCCTTTTGAGCGGCTTCCATGCTCGATACAGTCAAACTGGGTATTCCTCTGACTCAAAGTCAGTTTAAGAGGGTCTACGCTTCAGCCTTCAGTAACCCTCACCCTCAATGGGCTTTAATCTTTCCTGACACTGGAGAGATGCAGTTTAGACGAATTGTCGGCTTGGCATCCACTGACCAAAATAGTTTTCATCGAGATATTAGGTGGGATATCCCTCAGAATTATCACGAAGATGATACTTATCTAACGGTTGAATTGAGCTTACCTAAACTCTATTACGGGCATAACATACGGTTACTTTATAATTTTGTTTCAGCTTTAGAACTGCTGAAGGAGCTGTTTGAAAAGCACTTTGGGCTAACAGGTAGAAAAAGATTAGCGAGTATTTATGAATGGCAATTGTGGAGAGTTGACTGTTGTTATGCTTGGCAATGTCCGTCTGAGAAGATAGCACGACAAATCCTAGATTCATTGAAGCGTCTGCACTTCCCGCGAAAGAAACCAGTTATTTACCCAACAACAATTCTTTTCAAGGGAACAACTTACTCGCTTAAGTTTTATCTGAAACTTCCAGAGTTTAGAGAACATGACTTGAAAGCTCTGTTAAAAGCTAAAGCATCTCTGGAGTGGATTAATTACTGTGAAGAATTGGCTAGTGGTGTTCTAAGAGTTGAAGCAACACTTAGACGAAAATATCTGAAACAGCGCAACATCAAAACGGTTGCAGATTTGTTAGAACCTTCTATTTCTTATGAGTTTGACCTTAGTAGTCACCCAGAAGGGTTTGATTTCGATTCAGCGGTCTTTGCGATTCATTGCTATCACATGGACATTTCTGAGGATTCAGACTGGTCTGTAATTGCTGCTGATGCTGAAGATGGACAGGCTTTTAATGCTCCTGAAGGTTATGAACTGGAGTACTTTACCCGAAATGGCAAGGTCGATTATCGTCATACTGGAGAAGGGTTCATCCTTAGAAAAACAGACCAACCGACCGC
>JAAUTN010000525.1 GCA_012031415.1 Leptolyngbyaceae cyanobacterium SM1_4_3
AGCTTCCAGGCAAGGTGAAACGGTGCAATTTGCTCGGAACTAACTTCAGGCTGAGAAGTGAGTGCCTCAAAGTTAACTTGCAGCAGTGAGGATAGTCAGTGAATCGCCACTCCTCATCACGAGTGGTGGGAAACGCTTGCTCTTGAACTAGAAGCCTGGATTGGGTGCGGAGCGATCGCAACAGTTCCAGATCTGTCTCCGGGCTACCCTTCAGCTCCAGTAGGCGCAGCAAATAGCCGTCGCGGTTAAGAGTTCGCTGCATCACATCACTGTTACTCGAAGAAACCTGAATACTCATCGTCCTGCTACCTCAGCCGCTTCTGCCTCTACCACCCAGTCGTAACCCTTGCTTTCCAGTTCGTGAGCCAGTTCCTTTGTACCTGTGGTGATAATTCTGCCGCCTTCCATGACGTGTACAAAGTCAGGCTCAATGTAGTTGAGCAAGCGCTGATAGTGAGTAATCAAAAGTGTGGCGTTATCTGACTTAGCAAGCTGGCTGACCCCATTAGCGACAATCTTCAAAGCGTCAATATCCAAACCAGAATCTGTCTCATCTAGAATGGCTAGCTTTGGCTCTAACATTGCCATTTGCAAGATCTCATTGCGCTTTTTCTCACCGCCCGAAAAGCCCTCATTCACGCTGCGGCTGAGGAAACTGGGATTCATTTTGACAACTTCCAGCGATCGCGCACCAACTCATCAAAGTCAAAGGCATCCAGTTCTTCTAAACCCTGATGCTTGCGGCGAGAATTGTAGGCAACCCGCAGAAAGTCCAAATTACTCACGCCAGGAATCTCTAACGGATATTGAAACGCCAGAAAAACGCCCGATCGCGCCCGGTATTCAGGCTCCAAGTCCAGCAAATTTTTGCCCTGAAACAAAATTTCTCCACCCGTTACGTCATAGCTCGGATGACCCGCCAACACTTTAGAAAACGTGCTTTTGCCGGAACCATTGGGTCCCATGATGGCGTGGATTTCTCCTGCCTTGACTTCCAAATTCAGCCCTTTCAAAATCTGATTGCCGTCTACCTCAGCCGTCAGATCTCGCACCGAAAGAATTACTTCACTGCTTTCAATAATCACGCTACAAACCCCTCATCAATTGACCTATATAGACGCAATAAACGCATCTCAATAACTCTCTATAGCTGACCAATCCGCTTCAAAATCCTGAACACGTCATATAGTTCATTGCCGGGATTACGAAGCTCAAAAATTTTAGATGTATTGTATTGAGGCTCGTTCCCGTATAGCAACTTGACAAAAGTAAAGCTACCGCCCGTAGTAATCATGCCAAATCCAGGCTGATCTTTTTGAGGATTTGCCAGCATATAGGCTAGAAGTTGCGCTAACCCCGCTTCGATCGAGAAGAAAGCTCGTTTTGATTCGATCACCAGTAGCCAAAATCGTTCCTTTAACAGCAAAATATCAATCTGTCCTCGAACTGAAACCTCTTCATCTTCATCAGAAATTTCGATCGATTCTTCTGCACAAACATGAAAGGGAGGAAGGAAGAAATCTGCCAGAAATAGAATTGGGCTGACGATCGAAAACTGGATTGTTTTTTCAAGTAAAGGCGGATATTCAATCAGGTTAAGATAGCCTGCTTTTACTTTGTCTAAGTACTGTCTTTCCAGTTCGGTAATTTCAGGTAAACTCTCCTGCCACTCATGAAAAAACTGACTGTCCTGGACGCGCTGTAGCCCAAAACGGTCAATTAAATCTCTTAAAGTTGCATCTCTAGCCTGTAGGACTTGCACCATATCACACTCTATTTGAGAAACTTTCGAGCAATGTCAGGGCTTTTAGGATTGACGACCAGCACTTCACGTTTGGGGTCAATCAAAACATCCAGGTCTTGCATCGGATGCGCTCCCAGCAGAACATCCGGCGAGTTTGGCACCACGATCGCATATTCAACCGTCTTGCGATTCTCAAACCTGAGTTCTATGGGCCCAACCACGTCAAACTGAGCTACAGAGCCAGCTGCCAATTCTGCTTGTTGCTCATCAACCTTTGGCAGATCCAGGTAGTCTTTGATGGCTGGAGTAATTGACAGCATTGAGGCACCACTATCAACTAAAGCTCTGACGGTGACTCGTCTAACTCTGTCTTCTGGAATGTAACCTTCCCGAAAAAGAGCCAGATCGTCTCCGCGAGTCAATTCAATTTCCGCGTAAGTGATGCCCATTGTTGCTGCTTTCATTTAACCGACACTGCCCTCCAACTTTAGACTTAACAGGCGATCGGCTTCAACGGCAAACTCCATCGGCAATTGGTTAAATACGTCTTTGCAGAAGCCGCTGATCATCATTGAGATTGCGTCTTCCAGAGAGATGCCGCGTTGAGCAAAGTAAAACAATTGGTCTTCTCCAATTTTGGAGGTGGAGGCTTCATGTTCTACTTTTGCGGTGTTGTTTTGCACCTGGATGTAGGGGAACGTGTTTGCCCCAGCGGTATCTCCAATCAGCATGGAGTCGCACTGAGAATAGTTGCGAGCGCCTTCAGCTTTCGGGCCGATTTTGACTAGACCTCGGTAGCTATTTTGCGATCGCCCCGCCGAAATCCCCTTCGAGACAATCGTGCTGCGAGTATTCTTGCCGATGTGAACCATCTTTGTACCCGTATCGGCTTGCTGCATATTGTTGGTAAGTGCGACAGAATAAAACTCACCCACGGAGTTATCCCCCACCAGCACACAGCTTGGATACTTCCAGGTGATTGCAGATCCGGTTTCTACCTGTGTCCAGGAAATCTTGGAGTTCACGCCCTGGCATAAGCCGCGCTTGGTGACAAAGTTATAAATACCGCCTTTGCCGTTTTCGTCTCCAGCAAACCAGTTTTGCACCGTAGAATATTTGATTTCGGCGTTATCCAATGCCACCAGTTCCACAACCGCAGCATGAAGCTGATTCGTATCGAACATGGGAGCCGTGCAGCCTTCCAGGTAGCTGACTGAACTGCCTTCTTCTGCCACAATCAGCGTCCGCTCAAACTGTCCTGAATCGCCATTGTTGATCCGGAAGTAGGTAGACAACTCCATCGGACACTTGGTGTTCTTAGGAATATAGACAAAAGAACCATCACTAAACACGGCTGAATTCAGCGCGGCGTAATAGTTGTCACCTACAGGAACCACACTGCCCAGATACTTCTTCACCAGGTCAGGATAGTGCTGGAGTGCTTCTGAGATCGAGCAGAAAATTACGCCTTCTTCAGCCAACTTTTCCTTGAACGTGGTGGCGACAGAAACACTGTCAAAGATTGCGTCAACCGCTACGTTGGAAAGCCGCTTCTGTTCAGACAGCGGAATGCCTAGCTTCTCAAAGGTTTCTAACAGCGTCGGATCAACCTCATCCAGGCTGCCCAGCTTATCCTTTTTCTTCGGCGCGGAGTAGTAAACAATATTTTGGTAGTCAATCGGCGGATATTTCACCTGCGGCCAGGTTGGTTCACTCATTTTGAGCCATTGGCGATATGCTTTCAGGCGAAACTCCAGCATGAACTCTGGCTCTTGCTTTTTAGCCGAAATCAGGCGGATTACGTCTTCGCTTAGCCCACGCGGAATGGACTCCGACTCAATATCCGTGACGAAGCCATATTTGTAAGGCTGGTTAACTAAAGTTCTAACCGTTGCAGTCATCGGGGGTGTTCTCTCTCAACAATTCGAGGACAGTTTTAAAGTTTGTTTTTGAATTTCCAAGCCCAACCTAAACTCTGCAAGATCAATATTGGCTAGTTGTAGCCCGGATTTCTTCAAAAGAAATTTCTTGCTGGTCGCCTGCAAAGTCATTGTCTGGGGTCAAAAACAGCATACAGTGGCATTCTTTACGCTCTCGCATGGGCACACAGGGGCAGTTCCAGTAGGCGGCGGCGGCTTCTGCCTCTTTGTCTTCATAGTGACGGCAAGGACAGAGAGGCGCACCCAAGTCATCCTTGTGCTTGGCTAGCCCTTCAATCACAACGGCGGTGACACTCAGATCAGCACAGAAGTAAGTACCAGTCCGCTTGGCGTAGGTTTCAGAAAAGTGCCGCATGGCTTCGAGGCTCTTTTCGGTGGCTTGGGTAGGTTTCTCAGATGTATTCATTGGATTAGAGCGACAGGTCAGCCGATTAATTCTATAATTAAAACAACATTTCTGTTGCTTAACTCTATTGTAGGGTACTTTAGCAACATCGAAGTTGTCAAAGTCTAGTTTAGACTCTAAATTAAGTTAAG
>JAAUTN010000526.1 GCA_012031415.1 Leptolyngbyaceae cyanobacterium SM1_4_3
ACGTCCGTCGAATTCCTAAAATCAGCGGCACCCGAACGCCCGGTAAATCCAAAAAATTCTTGGTGATATGCACCGCCAACTTATCAAGAAAGCGGGGCGAAATGTAGTAATTTGCCATAAACCTCGTTGACCCTTCCCAACGTATTCCCCAGCTTGTTGCAAGAATACAGCAGGTTTAATTGAACGCTCCACCCATAGCCTAGATCAAATGCTTTGCCAAAACTCAAGTTTTTTCTCATAGGTTCCATTCGATTCGGCTATGGAGTTTGAGGGAGGAGCGATGTTGCATCCATGATGCTTTTCGTCCCAGAAGAACATAGAACCTTATAAAAAATGCAGAGCTTGGAAATTTTATGAAACTATCTCTGCAAACAGAAGTGTTGAAAGATAGCTCAATAGCGAAAAAAAGGGGACAAAATACGATATTCTGTCCCCAATGAATTAAAGAATAGCTTTTGATGGTATCTTCATTTTCCACGATTGTCAAATCGCTCCTGAAGCAACTTTCACCTCATGATTACCCGGTATTGAACTCTCGGCTATTTTTTGAAATCTGGCTGACTTTTGTGTTGGATCAGAGTTTAACCAGCATGAGAGACTTGTTTTACCGATTAAATCATAGTGGTATTTCGGTTGATATTTCCACCTTCTCAAAAGCCTGTAAATTGCGACAAGACCAACACTTCTGTCGTATTTTCGTTGAATTGATTAAGCGCCTCAAGCAACAAAATCCAGCCGTAGCACAGATGTTAGTTCCAATCGATTCGACTGTGATTACGCTGACGAGCAAGCTATTTTGGCAGCAAGAATATCATCAAGTTAAATTGATGAATGGAATCAATCTGACGCAAGGAAATCCGAGCGAATGCTTGATTCATTTTGGGCAAGCGCATGATGCAAAATTTGCTGAGTCGGTCATCAGTATGATTCCTGAAGGTGGAGTTGGAATCATGGATAGGGGCTTTGCAAGTTGGGATTTTCTAGACCAGATGAGTCAGACTAAAACTCTTTTTGTGGTTCGTATCAAGAACAATATGAAGACTGAATTTGACCATCAACGATATCGCGTAGTTTGGTTCTGCGATTTAGAGAGTAAAACTGAATATCGTTTGGCGACAAATCTGATGGAACTGACTAACGAAGAGGTGAGTGATATCTATCGTCAACGATGGCAAATCGAGATGCTGTGGAAATTCTTAAAGATGCATCTTAAACTTGATAAACTCATCACCAAAAATGTGAATGGAGTAACCATCCAAATTTATATGGTTCTGATTGCATATTTAATCTTGGAGTTAATGGAAATCCCAGCGTTATATGGACATCAGTTGTTAGATAAATTTCGCTATCTGCAATTAGAATTGAGTCGGCGATGCTCAATTGTTCACTGGAGCTATGATCTGCTGCCAGAGACGCTTGTATAGTCTGATGTAAAGTTTTGTGTCTAGATTCAACACTTCTGATTTGGATGGTTACTCCATTCACATTTTTGGTGATGAGTTTATCAAGTTTAAGATGCATCTTTAAGAATTTCCACAGCATCTCGATTTGCCATCGTTGACGATAGATATACCTTGCCAGGGTATAGATTTTACCCTTTAGATGAGGTAGAAATGGGGCAGACCGTTGAGTATTGAGCGTGGTGCCCCCGATGATCCAACTCAGCTTTAGTGCCGAAGAGATTGAGCAACTGCATTACGAACGCTTTCACCATCCTCACCCGCGTGTGCAACAAAAAATGGAAGCCTTGTATCTCAAAAGTCAAGGATACCCGCATCAGGAAATCGCCCGGTTGCTTCGGGTGACGAAACCAACGTTGTTGAGCTATTTGCGAGACTATGAAGCTGGGGGAATCGCTAAGCTCAAAGAACTGACCTTTTATCGACCCCAGAGTGAACTAAAGCAACATCAAGAGACTCTAAAGGCATACTTCCGAGTGCATCCTCCGAAGACCCTGGCGCAAGCGTGCGCCCAGATCGAAGCGATGACTGGCATTGTCCGTAGTCGCGAGCAAGTGCGAGTGTTTCTCAAATCGCTGGGGATGAGTTGCCGTCGCGTCGGGGTGTTGCCGGCCAAAGCCGATGTGGAAGCGCAGGAGGAGTTCGTCAAAAAAAACTAGAGCCGCGACTGGAAGAGGCAAAAGCGGGTGAGCGAGCAGTGTTCTTTGTCGATGCGGCGCATTTTGTTCTGGGTGCCTATCTAGGGTTTTTGTGGTGCTTTGAACGCGTGTTTATCAAGTCGGGTTCTGGCAGGCAACGGTTCAATGTCTTAGGGGCCCTCAATGCCGTGACCCATGAGTTAATCACCGTCACCAATGACACCTATATCAACGCTCAAAGTGTCTGCGAATTACTCCACAAATTGGCAGCATTGGGATTAACTATTCCGATTACGCTTGTATTAGATAACGCTCGGTATCAGAAGTGTGCGGTAGTGACGGAGTTGGCTCAATTATTAAACATTGAGTTGTTGTATCTGACTGCCTATTCGCCTAACCTCAACTTGATTGAGCGATTGTGGAAGTTTGTGAAGAAGCAATGTTTATATTCGATTTATTATGCTGACTTCTCTGTGTTTAAGGAGGCCATTACTACCTGTCTCGACCAGTGCCATACGACGTATAAACAAGAGTTGGACTCACTATTGACTTTACGTTTTCAGTCCTTTAAGAAAGTAAAGGCTATTCCCTGACAAGGTATAGTACTCTCACGGCAGATGAAGCACTTTGAGCTAGAAGCGATTGGGGAACTCGACGAAATCTTCAGCTATATCAACGCATCGCTGCAACAAGCGTTGATATAGCTATAATTGCTCGTAAATTCATCAACTCCTTTGATTCGCATGAGTCAGCAGCTAACTCTAGAACTAAGCGATGAGGTTTATGCAGACCTACAGCAAAAGGCGAGTGCTGTGGGTTTGTCCATTGCAGAGTGGATTGTTGCTATGGTTAGCGATCAAAGTGGCAGTGTAGGTGAGCTTTTGCACTCAGTAGCACAGCAAGAAGAGGCTCGACAGAGATTTAGGAACCATGCTGGGGCGATTAGCCTTGGGTATGCGACAGGTATAGATAATGAAAGTATTGATGCTGATCTTGCCAGAGCCTACGCAAGTGAGTATGAAGGATAAAGATATTTGTGCTTCTAGATACATCAGGTTTGCTGTGCTACCTTCATCAAAATGAGCCACAACACCTAGAAGCTGTGAAATTACTCAATAGCGCAAGCAATAAGACTTTAACTCATAGCTATGTTTTGGCTGAGTTGATTGCTTTGGCTCTGATCCGTCGGTTTCCTCGTTCTGCGGTTCTGACTTTTGTGCTGGATTTGCTTGACAACCCAGATATTGAAACCGTTTGGGTGAATGAGCAACTGCATCGAGAAGCTATGAAACTGCTGATTGATCGTCAAGATAAGACCTATTCGTTGTGTGATGCGGTCAGTTTTGTTTTGATGCGTCAGCGTAAGATGACAAACGCATTGACGACTGACCGACATTTCGAGCAGGAAGGTTTTGTAAGACTGTTACGGTCAGATACTTAACTCCCTCGTTACCAGGTGGAGCTTGGCAACGAGTGCAAATTGTAATTCCGAAGATTCAGGAAAACCTTTCTCTCCCGAAATTTTTGTGCCACCCCTCGTTCCTGGCTTTTAGCCAGGAATGTAGTGCTGGAGGTGCCTCCATTTGCAGCTAGGGGAGGCGGAGCCTCTGAGCAGCATTTCCAGGCGGAGCCTGGAAACGAGGAAGCTCTTTCTTTGCCGAAATTTTTGTGCTATCGCTGTATCAAGCAATAGCCCCTCTCTCCCCCTCCTCTATGAAAGCCAGCGAAGTTCTAAGCCGTTACGCTGCCGGAGAACGAGACTTTCGCCGCGCCAACCTGCGGGGGCAGTCGTTTAAGGGACAGGCTCTCTCTGGAGCAGACTTCAGCGAGGCAGATATTCGGAGTACAAACTTTGCTCAGGCTCAGCTACAGGGAGCAAACTTCACGCGGGCTACGGCTGGAGTGCAGCGGCGCTGGCTGATCATTCAGTTTGTGCTTTCCTTGCTTCTTTCCATTCTGCTGAACTTTACCGCGACCTTCTCAACGCGGTTTTCATCGTGTACTTTTTCATTCCCTCAACGATTGAAGAAATTACCGTTATTCCAGGTATTGTTCTCCTGGTGTTCATTGGATCTGTATTTTTTGCAATTGCCCGCCAAGGATTCACGGTCAAAGCGGTTAG
>JAAUTN010000527.1 GCA_012031415.1 Leptolyngbyaceae cyanobacterium SM1_4_3
CATCCAAACCAGGAGCGATCGCGCAAACTGTCCGGGTCGTTTAGCAGCATCGCAACGGCGGAGTAACGTAAAACCCGAATCGTATCGCGCTTCCACTTGGCGCTAAGGTCTTCATTGCCGTTCTTGAGCAACTCAGGGCGATCGCCCGCATTTGAGCTTGCACCTGCTGCACAATGGTCGATTCTGCTACTTGAAGCTTTTGATAAGTCTCAACTCTTAAGTAGAAAGACTGTACATAGTCGTTGACAAACTGAAGTTCGTCATCCGCAGCATAGCGACCATCTATATCCAGGCTCAGTCGTTCTAGTTGGCTTAACATTCCGGCTTGCTCTCCAGTTGATTAACTTTTATGGCGCTACGCGCCTTGATTAAAACGTTTTTGTGTGGAAGCCCCCGCGCAGCAGGGGCTTCCACACAAAAACGTATCCTAAAAGTAGACGCGTAGCGCCATATCAAGAATTCCCTAGCTTGAAATGCGGGTAACAGTCTCTATTCAAGGGATTAGCGGCGACCTCAAGCATCCGTTGAGTGTGAAAAGTATTCCCCTAGCTTAAAGCTAGTTGTGTCAGCAATCTGCTTTAGCGTAGAGCGAGTAATTAGCTTTCCCGACTCGACTAGCACTTGACCCGTGATTGGGTGAAGCAAGTCTTGGTCGGCACGTCGTCCAATCAGCGCTTCAATGTCTCGTAAAGAATTGATGTACATACCGGGTGGCAGTTCTACGACCACGCCGTTTCCCAGGACGCGGGCCTGGCAAGCTAACCGAGAGTTAGTTTCACAGGTGGTAATCACCTCCAGAGTGCGCTGTTCACGGCGATTGATCGGGGTGAGCGCATCCATTCCCTGCTTTACATAAACGTGACAGGTTGCACACATTCCTCGACCGCCACACTCACGCAACACGTCCAGATCTTGGTTGATTAATACAGACAGCAGGTTACCGTTTGTCTCAACAGAGGTTTCCTGGGCGATCGGTTCTAACCTGACCACTTTTGCCATTGAATTTTTCCTTGAAGAATAATTAAGCTTTATCCGCGAGTAGGAGCCTCTTCTGTTCATCATCAAGTGCTGACTGTCGAATGATGAGAGGGAAATCACGGATTACTCTGGCGCAGCGTTCGATGAAAGCTAGTACCCACTGTTGAATATACTGGTGCTGGTTGACTGTAATGGATTCAGACACTCCAGAAGGCGCTGAAAAGCTGATTTGAGCAGATCGGTCAATCTGAAAATTGTTGAGCCACTCGACCGTAGGACGACTGGATTTCCAGTAATTATTGACAACGGTTGTGCCTAAGTATTGGGTGGTGAAATGGCTGAGGTGGTTAAGCGCTAGCAGCAGTTCTTTGAGATTGACCTGATCGGTTGGGTGAGCAGGGAGCGGGGTAGAAGCTAGACGGATCGGAGAATTAACTTGAGGTTTGTTACCTTTTGAAGACAGGGAGGGATCTGGAGTTCCGTTTTGAGACTGGGTTTTGGGTGAAGGCTCCGACTTGGCGGCAGATGAGGAGGTCTGGCTGTCGGTGGATGCGTTCGGCTCAGGGCGCTGTTTCCAGTAGTTTTGGTTAGATAGAGTAATGTTGCCTGCCAAAAGGCGAAAGGTTGCAATGGTGTTGGCGATATCTTCCTGGAGTTCAACTTTTAGCTGTTCAACTGCCTGTAGGTAAGCTGGGTAAACCAGACTACTCCCTGTTAAAACTAAAAGGATAACGCCGTGATTCAGCTTGTAGATATAGACCTGATGCCCGGTGAACTGAAATTCAAAGAATTCAAAGTCTGCTGGGGTTGTTTCTACAACCTGTTGGATGCCTTGAGCTAGAGCTTCTTTTTGCTGAAAGTTAAGAGATTGATCCACACCAAAAAAGTATGGGCGCGATCGCCCATCTATTAGGGCAACTCCCGCAATTCCTGGTAAATTCAGAAAGTCCTGGACAACCTCCCGCTTCATAAGGATGCTCTAAGCAATAAGTTGTTTAAGTTGTTTACTCTAGTGCGGCGTATGCCAAACAGTAATCCAGGGGGGGCGAATCTGCTCATTGTGATTTTTGATCAACTCAGGTGATTTACTTACCGATTTAGATATCCATCCATTATGGTTCTCCGTCGTCCAATTTACCTAATTGGTCTGTTCGTTCTCAGCCTTTGGGCCTTGTCTCCTTTCAGGTTTAGCACTCATGTCTGACCTTCCTTTTACTTTGGATCAGTTGCGGATTCTTAAGGCGATCGCTGCCGAGGGAAGCTTTAAGCGTGCCGCTGATAGTCTCTATGTTTCTCAGCCTGCCGTCAGCCTTCAGGTGCAAAACCTGGAGCGACAGTTAGACGTGCCTTTGTTTGACCGGGGCGGCAGGCGGGCACAGTTGACCGAAGCAGGGCATTTGTTGCTCAGCTATGGCGATCGCATCTTGACGCTCTGTCAGGAAACCTGTCGGGCGATCGAAGATTTGCAAAATCTTCAGGGTGGCACCTTAATTGTGGGGGCAAGCCAAACGACAGGAACTTACCTGTTGCCCCGGATGATTGGCTTGTTTCGGCAGAGTTACCCGGATGTAGCGGTGCAGCTTCACGTCCATTCCACTCGCCGTACAGCCTGGAGCGTCGCGAATGGACAGATCGACCTGGCCATCATTGGCGGTGAAGTTCCCCCTGAACTACAGGACTCGCTAGAAATTATTCCCTACGCAGAAGACGAACTTGCGCTGATTTTACCCGTTCTGCATTCTCTTGCCCACTTGGTCACCGTACAGAAGGAAGACCTCTACAAACTTCAGTTCATTACCCTCGATTCTCAATCCACGATTCGCAAAGTGATTGATCAGGTTTTAACGCGTTGCGGGATTGAAACTCGTCGTCTCAAAATCGAAATGGAGCTAAATTCGATTGAAGCAATTAAAAATGCGGTACAGGCTGGGTTAGGTGCTGCTTTTGTCTCCATTTCAGCAATTGAGAAAGAGCTACAGATGGGCGTATTGCACCGCGCCAGGATTGAAGATGTGGTGGTCAATCGCACGCTTTCAGTGATTATTAATCCCAATCGCTATCGCTCTAAGGCGGCAGAGGCTTTCTTTGAAGAGATTCTGCCGCAGTTTACCAGTCATAAGCCCGTCACGGTAGACGATAGGATTGATAAAGATGCAGCCGAGCCTGTCAAACCGCTTTCACTAGAGGCAACCACCTCCAACCCTGGAGGAAAGTAGGTCACGAGGTTTATGGAAGTTCACTGCACCCGTCCGGCTTGCTCTCGACCCGCCAACCATTTTGCTGACCTGGATAACAGCGCCACGCTGAAAACAGTGCAGCAGAAGTATTGCACTGCCTGCGGGATGCCGTTAATTTTGGTGGGTCGCTATGTGCCGCTAAAGCTGCTGGGTAGGGGTGGATTTGGGGCAGCGTATTTGGCTCGCGATCGCTACACGCCTGCAATGCGAAAATGCGTTGTCAAACAGTTTCAGCCTGCGGGCGATCTCAGTCCGGCCCAGCTAGATCTGGCCCAAAAGCTGTTTGAGCGAGAAGGTGAGGTATTAGAGGAACTCGGCAACAAGCATCCTCAAATTCCTGACTTGCTGGCTTTCTTTGAGTTGGACGTACCCAGTCGCACTCCCAATAAGCCCGATCGCTTCTTCTACCTGGTGCAAGAGTTTATTGACGGACAGGACATGGAGCGAGAACTGGAGCAAAAGAAACAGTTCTCTGAGGCAGAAGTTTTGGAGGTGCTAACTGAAATTCTCAAAGTGCTGAAGTTTGTGCATAATAACAACTCCATTCACCGAGATATTAAGCCTTCTAACATCATGCGGCATCGGGACGGACGGCTATTTTTGCTAGATTTTGGTGCAGTCAAGCAGCTTACGTCGGCGGTTGCAGGTCAGGCCGCTAGAGGATCGACGGGGATTCACACGCCTCTGTATGCGCCGCCAGAACAGATGAGGGGCGACAAGGTTTTTCCGTCAACCGATCTGTATGCGCTGGGAGTCACTTGCATTGTGCTTTTGACTGGGAAGCTACCTGATGAACTGTATGATTCCTACAGCAATGCATGGGTTTGGCGAGCCTATACGCAGGTGAGCGATCGCCTTGAAGCTATCCTCAATCGAATGTTGTTGCCCACTCCTAGCCAGCGCTTTCAGTCGGCAGATGAAGTGCTAGAAGCACTCGCCAGCTTGACGGTCAAACCAGCGTCTCCACCCCCGCCGCCTCGCTCCTCGCCCCCGC
>JAAUTN010000014.1 GCA_012031415.1 Leptolyngbyaceae cyanobacterium SM1_4_3
CGACAAACATTTCCACGAATTCTGAACCAGAGATGCTGAAGAAGGAACGCCCGCTTCCCCGGCGATCGCCTTTGCCAGGAGGGTTTTACCTGTTCCGGGAGGACCGACGAGCAGCACGCCTTTAGGAATTTTGCACCGACTGCGGTAAAGCGTTCTGGCTTTTCAAGAAGGTGACGACTTCCTGGAGTTCTTCTTTGGCTTCTTCGATGCCTGCTACGTCGTCAAACATCACGCCTGTCTTGGCTTCCATCTGGAATCGAGCTTTAGATTTGCCAAAGTTCATTGCCTGCCCCGGACCTCCCGGAACGTTGCTGGAACGGCGGAATAGGAAAAATAGACCGCCGATGAGCAGCACAGGGAAGATCAAATTGCCCAGCAACCCCCAAATTGCGCCATCGTTGCGAGGCGGATGAGAGTCAAAGCTGATGCCTTCGCTTCTCAAACGAGCCACGAGGTCGGGTGCATTTCCAGGCAAATCAACCCGCAACCGCTGCATTCGGTTATCGAGTTCAGGATCGACCGCTTCCACGATCGCCGTCCGACCGCCTTCATACAGGTCAACGCTGGTGACGCGATCGGCCGCCAAATACTCTAGAAAACGACCATAGGTCATGCGGGTGCTGGCGGTGTTTCTGCTCATATCCGCTGCGGCGGGGGAGAACGCACCTTGCCAGAAAAAGAATCCGATGACGAGGGCTGGCAATGTCCAGAGAAGAATGACTCTCCAGGAAAGTTTCATAGCTCAATTAGCCTCTACATACAAATAAAGTAGTCAAAATCTGTTGCAGACAGAGGGTTACTGCCTGGATAGAGTTTTTGAACAAATACGATGTCGCTAACCTCAGTCTAATCGCTAACTCAACCCGTGATGAAAGGCGGGTTTGGAGTTAGCAGTTAGACATATTGAATATTTCTGAGAGCGAATCTTAACTAAATTTAACCTAATTAGAGGAATTAGAGCAACCGATGGAATTTATTCGCCTGGAGAGCGGCAGGGTAAACCAAAAAGTACTGCCACTTCCGAGGCTGCTGTTGACTCCGATTTTGCCGCCGTGAGCGAGAATAATTTGCCGACAGACATAAAGCCCTAGACCTAAACCAGGGACGTAGCGCGATCGCGCTTCTCGTGCATAAAGTTCAAACACATAGGGGCACTGCTCAGATTTGATTCCCAGTCCGCTGTCTTGAATGGTGCAGCGCAGCATTGCGGCTTCTATGTCAGCGCTGAGAACTAGTTCTATACCGGGAGGATTGTGTTTGACTGCGTTGGTGATCAGGTTGGTGAACAAACGCCAAAGCTGAGCATCGTCAGCGCTCACAGGCGGTAAATCAGCCGAAATCAAATTTTTGAGTGTCACCTGATTTTTGGTTAGCAGCGGCTCCAGGTCTGCCAAAACGGACTGCACAAAGGGCTGGAGGTAAAGGGGTTGGCAGTGCAGGACGAGACAGCGCACCTCGGTGTCGTGGGCTTCGACCAGGGAGCTGAGCAGACTAAGCTGGCGATCGCTCCCCTGCCACATTCGCTCTAGGATTGAGCGATTGACCGCCACTGATTTACCAGACTGGTTTAACAGGTTTTTCAACACCATCGAAGCGCCCATTACAGGAGTTCGCAAGTCGTGAGTGATGGTATGCAGAAATGCCTGTAGCTGTCTGCGCGATTCAAACTCAGTTCGTTGCAGCCGCTCATACAGAAACACTGCCAAATCGCAGATGAAGCAAAACCAGAACAGATAGAGAAAAATGCTGGCTTGGTGGACTGGCTCTCCATCAACTGGGGTTAACCCCAGCGTCAGATAGGCACCGACGTAATATCCCACTGCTCCGACTTGGGAAATGACGTGTAGCCACCAGCGCACAGGTATCAGAGCCGCCTGCACCAGCAAAATGATGCAAAGGCTCAAGATGTCGATGTAGACGGAGCCAAATAGCGTACCAATAATTTGTGGTACTAGCGTTACAGACCAGGAGAATCCTAGAAATATTAGATTGGGGTATTGCTGTCCAAACTGGGTGGAGTGTAGCGTAAGCCAGAAGCATAAACTTAGCCCCATGAAGGCAAAAATTGGAAAAATGAGTGCCCGATAGGTGGCTGAAAACTCGGCAAACTCGGATGGCAAGAAGGCTGCCATGTGCCAGTAGCCAAACGCAATCGTCAGAACGTAGGTTAGCGTTAGCCAGAGGCTCAGCCGCAGCCGACCGCGCAGCAGATTTTCTTGCCAGGTTTCATAGTTGGCAGATTCGGAGGAGGGTTGAATGTTTCCCAATAAGGCAGTTAGCGATCGCCCCACGCCGCTCTGCGCTGCCCGACAGAGCGGCTCAATTTGCTGAACTAGGGTGGCGGGCGATCGCCTCTGCTTTACTTCAGCTAAGTCAAATTCAGCGATTGGGTTGGGTTTGTCTAGGGGCAAAGTGAACCAGACCGTTGTGCCGCTCTGAGGGGCGCTGTTGATGCCGATGCGTCCGCCGTGTGCTTCGATAATTTGACGGCAGAGAGGTAGCCCTAAGCTCAGCGGTTGAGAGCGTCTCCGGAACCGCACATCGTCAAACAGGCGATCGCCCTGTCCTGATATGCCAGCGCCATCATCCTGAACTAGACAGTAAACTCTGTTAGCCTCAGCCGAACTGTGTTTTAGCTTCGCTCTCAGCGTTAGGGTGACTCCAGGCGGGTTATGCTCAATCGCATTGGCGATTAAGTTGTTAAACACTCGCCCCAGTTGGGTTGCATCGGCACTGACGGGCGGCAGATCTGCGGGTAAACGATTTACAATCGTCACCTGCCTTCGGGCTAGCAGCGGCTCAAAGTCTGTTAGTACGGCTTCTACCAGGCAACTCAGTTGCAATGGCTCTATCTTGCAAACGCACGGTTTGCGGCGGGAATGGGCTTCAAGTAAAGAGTTGATTAGCTTAAGCTGGCGATCGCTCCCCTCCAGCATTCTCTCTAATGTCTGGCGGCTCACTGCGACCTGTTCGCCCGCCTGATCGAGCAACGATCGCAGCAACAGCAGCATTCCTGTAACCGGATTTCGCAAGTCATGGGAAACCGCGTGTAGGAAAAACCGTAACTCTCGCTGGGCGCTGAATTCAGCTCGCTGAAGCTGCTCGTACAGGTAAACTGCCAAATTGCAAATCAGACAAAACCAAAACACATACACCCACACCACTAGGCAGGCATAAACAGGCTGGTCGTTAATGGTGATGCCCAGGGCTGAATTGACCCCCAAAAAGTAAATTAGAACCCCTAGCTGGGCAACCAAATGCAGGAACCAGCGCACCGGAATCAGCGTAGCTTGAATCAAAAATGCTAGATTCCAGGCAACCAGGTCTGGATTGGCTATGCCGTTAAGCGTTGCCACAACTTGCCCAACCAGCGTAATAGACCAGGACAAACAAAGAAATAAAACGCCTGGATAGCGGCGACCCACCTGCGTGGTGTAAAGCACAACGCAGGATAGCAGCGACAGCAACATAGCCGCCTCTAGCGTCAACACCAATCGATAGGAAACGAAATGACTGGCTTTGAATGCTTCTGGATTGGCAACGAAACTGTGAAAGTCAAGGGCAATGAAGGTTAGAAGGCAAGGAACTGCTAGCCATAGCCCCAGACGTAACCGACTCAACATAAAGCGGTCTCGCCATGCCTCATATCCTGTCGATTCAGAGGCGGGTTTGGGCTGCTTGACCAGAGGCAACCCCTCCTGAACGAGCAAGGCGATCGCCGCTTTACTCGTTGATACCCAACTTCTGAACTGGGATGCCATAGGAGGCGATTCCTCGTAACATAGATTTCCTGGTTGATATCAGAGATTTTGAAATGATACAGACTTTTGAGCTAGGCAGACGATTCACGCTAAACCGCCGCTTGCAAGACAACTAACTTCAAGATCTAATGCTATTAGGTCAGGGAAAGCAATCACCTCCCCCTGACGATTCACCCGTTCGGGGGATAAATTCGGGTCTCTAAGTCCCCAACTGTCCCCGATAGTGTAATGGTCGCCGAGAAGGGCTAATCTTCCGGGAGGGCTAATCTTTTAAGACGGTGGGCCTACTGATTACCCGTAATGCGAATGACGTAAGGATGGTAGCTACCCCGATTGTAGGAGCCGACCCACACCTGATAGCTACCGGAGAGCCACTGTCCAGCAATTCCAGGATTGTTGCTCTGATAGTCATCGTTACACCAGCTTCCGCCAGGACCGCGCACAACTAGAGTCGTATCTTCAGGGCTTTCAACTTGAATGCTGAGGTAGCTGAAGAACTCAGTCAGTTGAATAGTGTGGTCGGGCTGCTCATCGACAAAACCAGCACACGGACCAGTAGCAGTTTCAGCCCGGCCAGCGATGTTGCTGGCCGTTAACGGCCCACCGCTAATTCCTCGAACTGTCGTGGGGTCTGGAGAGAAGTCAGGACTCAGGGTAACGTTTTCAAAGATTGAAATGACAGGAGACTGAACCTGTTGAGCATGAGCAGGCGCATCCGCTAACGGTCCAGCCGTGAAGACACTGGTGGTCAAGAGTGTGGCTGACAGTCCAATTTTTGAGCGCAGTCCATAAATTTTCATTCTGGTGATATTAGCGATATTTAAAGGGCTGGAAATAAGGGATATAGTTCTAGGGCTGTTATGGATTGGGACTATTACAGATTTTTTATGGACGCTAGCCCAGTTAGGCGAGTTCCAAGTCAAACGGTTTGGTCAACTTTTACCACAAATCTTTTACTGAGGAGTGTGAATTAATTAACCTGCGGGGTAGGTGTCTCACTCACCCGGACGGGCAAGATGCCATTCCACAAAATATACAGTCTACTTAATTTCTAATCCTAAGCAGCAGTAGGAGCGAACAAGTGTTCACTCCTACTGCCAATCTTGCTAGTTTAGAGGACGCTATGGGGCTGCTGCTGGCTTGATTGATCCGCTGGATCTGGGCGTGTTTAGGCGGTCAGGGACAGAGCGCTTTTTAGCCGCAGTTGGTCTAGATTGTGCTGATGCAGCAACAGCCAGGACTGAATCAGGTCTGGTCCCTGCATATCGGTCGTTAAAGCAGCCCGGAGCGATCGCATCACCAGCCCTTTTTTCAAATTTTCTGCCTTCACCACCTGCTTGATCATTTCTTGGGCAGAGGCTTCACCTAGCTCAATATGCTCTGACAAAGCTGCCAGAACGCCCTGCAAAGCTGCGGCTGTGCCTTCTTGCCGCAGTTGCGTAACTGCCGCCTCAGAAAACTGCATTTCTGGGTCAAACAGGTAGCGGGTCATGGGCACGGCTTCATCCAGTCGAGATAGACTCGCTCCAATCAGCGCCGAGACTTGCTCTAGCCAGGGGCGATCGCCCTCTGCATCAAAGGCATAGCCCGCCTCCTGCCAGTAGGGAATCAACAAATCAGTCAGCTTTGTCGCTGGCATTTCGTGTAAATACTGACTGTTGAGCCAGTTCAGCTTATCCCAGTCAAATTTTGCGCCTGCCTTATTCACCCGCTCAAAGCCAAACTGCTTTGCCGCTTCCGCTAAGGTAAATCGCTCCTGTGTCGCATCGGGTGGAGACCAGCCCAACAGCGTCATGTAGTTCGCCAGGGCTTCTGGCAAATATCCCATCTTCTTGAAATCAAAAATTGAGGTCACGCCATCTCGCTTAGACAGCTTTTTGCCAGCCGGACTGAGAATCAGCGGCGTGTGAGCAAACTCTGGCACCGCTGCATCCAGCGCTTCGTATAGCAAAATTTGTTTAGCAGTATTGGCGACATGATCTTCACCCCGAATGATGTGAGTAATTTTCATGTCAATGTCGTCTACCACCACCACAAAGTTGTAGAGCGGCTGACCAATTTGATCGACAGGTGCGCGACGAGCAATCACCATGTCGCCCCCCAAATCGCCGCCCCGCCAGGTCACTTTGCCGCGCACTAGATCTGTCCAGCTAATTTCGCGATTATCTTCAATTTTGAAGCGAATCACGGGTAGCCGTCCTTCTGCCTGAAATGCAGCTTGCTGTTCAGGAGTCAGGTTACGGTGGCGGTTGTCATAGCGGGGGGCTTCGTTTCTAGCTTCTTGCTTAGCCCGCATTGCCTCTAGCTCTGCTTCGGTGCAGTAGCAGTGATAGGCCAGTCCCCTGTCTAGCAGAGTTTTGGCTGCCTGACGATATAGATCAAGCCGCTTGGTTTGAAAGAATGGCCCCTCATCCCAAGTCAATCCTAGCCAGGTTAGACCCTCTAGAATGTTTTGGGTATATTCAGGGCGCGATCGCTCCAGGTCAGTATCTTCAATTCGCAAAATAAACTGACCGCCATGATGCCGCGCAAACAGCCAGTTAAACACAGCCGTTCTTGCAGTGCCGATGTGCAGGTTTCCCGTTGGGCTAGGAGCAATGCGAACGCGAATCACAGTTAGACTCTCTCAGTTGAAACGACCAAATTGAACCGCAGCTAATAGCAAGGCAATTAGGCAATCTAGCAATCTAGCGGCTGACGATCAACTCACCCACCAATTTACCTCAGTCCAAGCGACATCAGCAGCGATGCTCTAAAGCAATGCTCTAAAGCAATGCCCTGAATAATGAATTTAAGCAGCAGACATTTCTCGTTGAGTTGCGCCTCGCAGCTTCTGAGTATTTTCAACTAGACTTTGGGCAAAAGCATCTAGTCGTTTGGCAAGACTTTCATCCCGCAGGTTGCCTTCCTCGTCAAAGGCTTTCCAGGCTTGCCCAATGGCAACCTGTTCAGGAATTGTCCAGGCGTGAACCCACCGAGCAATCGTTCGCATATCGTTCAAAGCGTTGCTGTTGGACTGCCCGCCCAATACGCTGATTAAGCCTGTCACTTTGCCAGAAAAATGCTCAAACCCCATCAGGTCGAGTGCATTTTTGAGGACACCGCTGAGGCTACCGTGATATTCGGGTGTGGCTAGGATAATTCCGTCTGCCTCCAGTACGGCTTGACGCAACCGCTCAACATCAGGATAGTCCGGGTACTCATCGCCGCCATCACAAAAAGGCAGATTTAGCTGACGCAGATCTAAAACTTCGACATCAGCGCCCAGGGCTTTGACCCTCTCTGCCGCTACCTTTAAGGCTTGTTGACTGTAGGAGTCAGATCTTAAACTTCCAGCAATCCCAACAATCTTGACCATGACTCAGATTCCTTTTTTTGCAATCTTGAATTAACTTTAAGTATAGCGCTAAACGTATTCATTACGAGTACGCTTTAGGATCGAGAATTTAAGTCCTGATGGGGCAGTGCAGTTGGGTGGAGTTGGGCTGTGGAGTTAGACTAGGAATGTGGAGTATCTACTCAATCCGGTTAGTTACTGTAATTTTCAATTGCCTAAGCCACAGATTCTTTGTCGGAAGTTACATTCAGTAAGGCATACAGCAAAAAAACTGAACACACTCAGGCGCGAAGCGCTGTAGGTTTGAACTGGGGGATCTCATTCACAAAGCTTAGGAAAGTTTGTAGTCAGAAGTCGGGCTAAGGTTAGCCGGGAAAGGCAGTTTAGTATGAGTCATTTTAGGAATAAGGTGTCAATGCAGCGTTCTGATAGAAGCAATCGATTCTCTTCTGAGGGTTCCAACGATTCTGGACAGGTTTCTCAGAAGAATAAGGGGCGATCGCCTACCCAAGCTGCCGCAGTGTCGGGCGCAATGACCGCCGTTTGGATGATGTTACAGATGGCGTTGCCCAGCGCTCCAGCGCTAGCCCAAACCAGACAGGAATCCCTGAGCTATAGCGACTTACTTGAGCGAATTGAAGATAGGCAGGTCAAACGAATAGAAATTGACTCTGCTAGAGGGGTTGCGCGGGTTGAACTGGAAGGCGAATCTGCTGACACCGCCCTTCAGGAGGTGACGCTGTTTGCAGGCGATCGCAATTCTGAACTAATTGAGGCTGCTCGTGATCAAGGCGTGACGATTGATGTCCAGCCCACAGCCAGCAACAACGTTGTTACATCGCTGATGATTCATGGGCTGCTAGCATTCTTGCTGATTATGGGGCTGTTGATGATTTTGCGACGCTCTAGTAACGCTTCAGGGCAAGCGATGAACTTTGGCAAGTCTAAAGCTCGTTTTCAAATGGAAGCCAAGACAGGCGTGATGTTTGACGACGTAGCAGGCATCGAAGAAGCCAAAGAAGAACTCCAGGAAGTCGTCACCTTCTTGAAAAAGCCAGAACGCTTTACCGCAGTCGGCGCAAAAATTCCTAAAGGTGTGCTGCTCGTTGGTCCTCCCGGAACAGGTAAAACCCTCCTGGCAAAGGCGATCGCCGGGGAAGCGGGCGTTCCCTTCTTCAGCATCTCTGGTTCAGAATTCGTGGAAATGTTTGTCGGGGTCGGGGCTTCGCGAGTGCGTGACCTGTTCAAAAAGGCAAAGGAAAACGCGCCTTGCATCATCTTCATTGATGAGATTGACGCAGTTGGACGGCAGCGGGGTGCTGGCATCGGTGGCGGCAACGATGAGCGAGAGCAAACCCTCAACCAGTTGCTCACCGAGATGGATGGCTTTGAGGGCAACACCGGAATCATCATCATCGCAGCAACCAACCGTCCTGATGTGCTCGACTCTGCCCTGCTACGTCCCGGTCGCTTTGACCGTCAGGTTTCCGTCGATCCACCCGATATCAAGGGTCGTCTGGAAGTACTGGAAGTTCATGCGCGGAATAAGAAGATTTCTCAGGAAGTTTCCCTGGAGGCGATCGCCCGTCGCACCCCCGGATTTACCGGAGCCGATCTTGCAAACCTGCTGAACGAAGCGGCAATTCTCACTGCCCGTCGCCGCAAGGAAGCAATCACCATGCTAGAAATCGACGATGCGGTAGATCGCGTTGTCGCAGGCATGGAAGGAACACCGCTGGTGGACAGCAAGAGCAAGCGACTGATCGCTTATCACGAGTTAGGTCATGCGATCGTTGGAACGCTGCTCAAAGCACACGATCCGGTACAGAAGGTGACGCTGATTCCTCGTGGTCAGGCTCAGGGTCTAACCTGGTTTACCCCTAATGAGGAGCAGGGCTTAATTTCTCGCTCTCAACTGATGGCAAGAATCACCGGAGCACTGGGCGGAAGAGCGGCTGAACACGTAATTTTTGGCGATGCTGAAGTTACCACAGGTGCAGGCAATGACTTGCAGCAGGTGACAAACATGGCAAGGCAAATGGTGACTCGCTTCGGGATGTCTGACCTCGGCCCACTTTCTCTGGAAAGCCAGCAGGGAGAAGTCTTCCTCGGTCGTGATTGGATGTCTCGCTCAGAATATTCTGACGAAATCGCTGCCCGAATTGACGCTCAGGTCAGGGCGATCGTAGAGCATTGCTATGACGATGCCCGTCGCATCATCCGCGACAACCGCGCAGTGATCGATCGCCTGGTAGACCTGCTAATCGAGAAGGAAACTATTGATGGCGAAGAGTTCCGCCAGATTGTAGCGGAGTACGCCGAGGTTCCTGAGAAAGAGCAGTACGTTCCACAGCTTTAATTCTTATTAGCTAGTGCTGCGCCACAGCTAAAAATTAGGGTTGGTAGTCAGTGCTTTAGCGCTGAAGCGCTAACTGCAAGCCAAAGCATTACCCTAAAGTTAAGCGGCGACTCTGCACCAGTTCAAATCATGGGGAAGGGGCACTAAACGGTGCCCCTTTTTCATTCAATTTCCTTTAAGATTTTTGGGAAGCATCCTGTCTTCCCTCGCCGGACTCATTACCAAGCGGGAACTTCCAACGAGCGTATCACTGGACCTGTTATGGAATGGGCATCTTGCCCGTTCGGGCGGGTGAGATACCCATTCCAGAGTTTGTAGCGATCGCCACGCCAACAAAGAGCTTAAGCCCCTTATCCCACACGAGAATGCGTCAGTCTTGGTAAAATCAACGCCGTTTCTAGAAAGGCAAGCACCTCCTATCCGTAGCTTCATTTTTTAAACTGGCAGAACAGAAAATTTACAGATTGTCTACCGGATTAAAGCTCTGTCCTTAATCCTGCGATCACCGTTTCTTAAATCAACTTATGTAAAGTCTCTCAGCATAGGTACTTGATAACCGATGTCTTCTGAGATATTGAACCGTTTGAGGGAAGGCATCGGTATTCGTTTAGGTAGAGATCCTGTAGAGAGAACACACTGTATGACCTTTAAACGCCGACACTTTCTCATGTTCTTGGGCGCGAGTGCTGGCTCGATCGCCCTCGGACCGATTGCTCAGGTAGGGCAAAAGTTTTCCATGCCATTCCAGGCTGGAGCAGCAAACGCCAGCACTGTAGATGGATTAACCTTTACTCCTGTTTCAGGGCCAGTACCGCTTGAATACACCGGAATTTTACCTTCTGACCAACCCAGCCAGTACGGTAGCTACCAGGTCGTCGATGACATGGTAGTACCAGAAGGCTTCACCTATGACGTAGTTGTAGCCTGGGGTGATGAAGTTGGAGATTCCCGCTTTGGCTACAACAATGACTACCTCTCTTTCGTTGAAACTGCGCCCAACGAAGGGTTTTTGACTGTCAATTTTGAGTACATCAGCGGCAAAGCCTGGATGCAAACTTATCCAATGGTAATTGGTCGCTCTTTGCCGTTTGAGGAGGTTATGGCAGCCGCAGCCGCTACCGAGGGCGAACTCGACGCTTTTGCCTTGCCAGATAGCGATCCGCTCAAAGCGCAAATCATTGAAATTTCCAAAGAAGGTTTGATTGACCAGGGAATTGGCGTAATTTCTATTCGTCGCAACGCAGACGGCGCATGGGAGCGCACTTACTCTGAAGCCGATCGCCGCATTACAGGCATCTCTGGCTTGGAAGACGGTCGTTATCTCAGAGCAACCGGCCCTTCTATCGCCGTATTTGAGAAAGCCACCAAGATGGGTTACGACGATGGGTTGGGTAGCCAAATCATCGGTTCATTCCAAAACTGTGCAGGCGGAACAACCCCCTGGGGTACCGTTTTCAGCGCTGAAGAAAACTTTCAGGATCAAGTGCCTGAACCCGTGTTAGCAGACGGCTCCTCCTTAGAGCCATCCGAGAAGCTGTTTATCATCACAGAAGATGATGTGGACGGTCGTGGCAACCCACTAGGATTAGCGGGTAATAAATACGGTTGGATGGTCGAAGTTGACCCCGCCAACCCAAATGACTATGGCGTTAAGCACACCTGGTTGGGACGCTACCGCCACGAGGCAGTTGGAATTCGAGCAGTCGCAGGAAGCCGTTTGGCTTTTTACTCAGGCTGCGATCGCCGGGGCGGTCACGTCTACAAGTTTGTCAGCAGCGGCACAGTCAGCGACCCTCAAGATAAAGCCAACTCTCAACTGCTGTCTGACGGAATGCTCTACGCTGCCAAGTTTAACCCCGACGGCACAGGTAGCTGGATCGCGCTAGAACCTAGCACAGCTATCAACCCCGACTTGCCCAGCAACATTGCAGGTGGGCAACTCGACTTGCCGCTCCGTCCTGATGGCGGTATCTTTACCGCAGAAAGTGACGAGGCAGTGTCCCAGTTTAAGCAGCAGTACAGCACCCTCAGCGACCTTTACGAAGGAACCGATGAGGAAAAGCAGGGCGCAATTTTGATTGACGCTCACTATGCTGCAAATGCGGCTGGCGCAACTACAACGGCTCGTCCAGAAGATACCATTGTTGATCGCAATACAGGTACGCTTTACATTGCCTTTACCTCTGGCACTCCCGGTGGAGATGGCGGACCTGATGCCCGCATCTTTGTTGGGCCCAACGGCGAAACCGAGTATGAGTACGGCTTCATCATGAAGCTAGAGGAATCGGGAAATGACCCCGCTGCAATGACTTTCAACTGGGAGATGATTTCTTTAGGCGGTGAACCTGCTGATGGCGGCTTGGGATTCTCTAACCCCGACAACATTGAGGTAGATGCAGACGGCAACCTGTGGATGGTGACGGACACGTCTACCAGCAGTCACAATAAAGCCGTTCCCAGTCGAATCGATGCAGACGGCAACCCAATCAAGCAAACCGATACACTGGGCATTTACGGCAACAACTCCGTCTGGTTTATACCTACCTCCGGCCCTAATGCAGGTAATGCCTACCTGTTTGGCTATGGTCCAATGGAATGTGAAACCACTGGACCCTACCTCAGCAAAGACCAGCAGACGCTCTTCCTGGCAGTTCAGCATCCCGGTGAGCGAAACGGAATGCGTCAAGAAATGGCATCTGAAACCCGTGAGTACGCCATGAAGACCACTGACGGACAGGAATTCATGCAGTCCCGTGAAGTGCCACTTGGCTCTAATTGGCCCGGCAAGACAGCAAATGAGCCGCCGAAACCCGCTGTGATTGCAGTACGACGTACTGACGGAAACAGCTTTACTGCCTGAGTGAGTAAGCTGTGACGGTATAAGCTCACAACATCTGATATATGTTTATTGGGCAATGGGCGATCGCTCATTGCCCATTTTCTTTGATATGGAGAGTTATGCTTGATGCAAGTCATCTTCGCGCCTTGATCCCCTCTGCCAGAGCTTTTTGAGTGAGAATTGCCTATGACTTCATTGGCAAAGTCGATTGTTCGCATCGGGCTACTTGCTTTTCTGGCGCTACCCCTGTCCATGTTGCCTCACACTCAACTCAGCAGGTCTGATGCCTTGAATACTGCCTCTCTCATAACAGTTGTAGACAACCTCCACAGACAAAACTTTCTTACAGAATCCACCTACCAGAAAGTTAGGCGTTTGATAGAACTGGGTGGAATACAAGGGCGATCGCATTTACTCCGCTGTGTGATAGAAGATTCATTTCGCCGCTGGTCAGAATCTTCTGAAATTTCTGCACTTAGTGAATCCTCTGTTTGTGGTTCTGAGAATACCACACGCCTTCTAGTAATTTCTGGCGAAATGCCTTTCGCGGAACTCCAAAAGTCACTTTAACGGTTAAATGGTACAGGTGTGCTAAGTCCACCAGTCTATCAGCAATTGAAGGAGGAACTTGCGGTAGGTCAGATTAGCTTAGATGTTGACCTATTTCAACAAGCCGAGACCCGGATGCAGCAGTACGAGCGGCTTCAGCCAGAGGCGATCGCTCCTAACTATTTGCACTGATGATTAATAATTTTTGATCATCAACTCTTTACCTTTGGCAGCAAATTCCTGCTTGTAATTGTTCATGCCGTATTGCAACGTCCATTCAACGATGTTGGCAAAACTAAATAGATTCCGAATTTCAGGAGAATCGTCATAAGTAATGAGCCATTTGTGGGAACATTGCCTCATATTTGCTGCAAAGCGTTCATGATCAAAAGAAGTATGTAACCCTCCTCTGACTCCATACAATCGCGATTTTGTAGCGTTGAAATAGGGCGGGTCGAGGAAAATAAATACTTCGTCTCCCTCTTGAAACAGCAACTTTGCATAGTCCTGATTGGTGATTTGAACAGAAGCTAAAAGTGGAGAAAGCTGTCGCAGTCTACCAATTGAGGAATCTGTAAACCTGCGCTCAAAAGCCTGTTGGGAATATCCGCCCGAATCCACCGTACCAGAAAAAGTAATCCGATTTAGCACAAAAAATCTAACTGCCCGGTCAAACTCGCTTAGTTTTAAATCGGCACGGGTGAAATGCTCAAATAGTTCTCGTCCACTCGTATATTTCTGCTTAATTTCTATTACTCTCTCTACTAAAGCTTCAATATCATCTCTGGCGCTTTCCCAAAAGCAATACAAATCAAAATTTAAGTCATTAATCCAGTAAGTCCTGACTCGATTGTTGAATAGCTGCCTAATTGCTAGAAAAACCGATCCTCCTCCCACAAATGGCTCTCGAAACTCTACAAAATTGAGTGGAACAGAAGGCATGATTTGCCCTATAGCCTTTGATTTGCCACCGGGATAGCGAAGTGGGCTTTTAATCTTCATTCAATTATGTGGCTGAATAGGTTGAGCAATCAGGCGGATGAGGTTTTGGGACGAAATTGGGGAAACTAGGTATAGTTTCGGAGTGAAATACTATTATGCTTCCTGTTGTCGTCCATGAACCCTCTATTCGTCTATTCAGCTTTTATTTTGAGGGAAGCATCTATCAGGGCATGAGCTATCAGGGAAAGCTTTACAAACTAATTAAATCTTTTGACGCAGAGGAACGGCTGAAGTCCTATACGCTGGGCTGTGAGATTTCTAATCAAAATTATCACGTCGCCATCACTGTTTCAACGGAGAAATATCGCGTTTGGGTAGACTTGTCTGCCAAAAATGAACCAGAAACCATACAGCTAGATGCTTTAGTTGAAGGGACTGGAGAAGTTCAAGGCTTGCAATATCGGTGAGTGATGGGTGTCAGGATAGTGTAGGACGCTGATTGCGGTTTGGCTAAGCTGCAAGTAATTTGCCTGTTCTGATTTAAGTCCTAGAACTTGCCCTACAAGAGTTCTAAGCAATGCGATGGGGGCGACAATCAGCCCTGTTGTTAGAAGAGGATGGGCAGTGGACGCTGTTGTGGTAGTAGAGGGAAGGTGGGTGGCGACCCCTTGCGGGTATCTCTTTGAGATCGCCCTCTCCCACGCCTGAGCAAAATCCTGCTCTGTAGCCTGATAGGGTATGACCTCGTTATGATGTTGAAACTGCTCCATCAAAGCTTCACAGCCTGATAATTCACTGCTTAGGCTGAAATCAATTGGAACAGATTGCAGACGGGCGATCTGCTGGGCTACTTGGTCTGAATTGCTCTCTCCACAAGGCAACAGCAGCAATCGTAGACCCTGCCGACCTTCCTTTAACTTGGGTAAAGTTTCATTCAGGTGAATCGTACTGTTCATCATTTCTAGCTGGGCTGGACGAGCAAATGGGTTCCAGTCCGCCGAGAAACTGAGTATACTCACGCCGCAGTTTGACTGTTGCAACTGGTGATAGCGGCTAGGAGGTAAATCAAGAGCCGTGCTGATTAAACCCCGGATTGCACCGCCATGACTGACAACTAACAGGGTTTGACCACGATGGCGAGGAATGATGTGCCAAAAGCGGCTTACCTGTTCATACAGGTCGAGTACCGGAAACCGCTGCTGAATCACAGGCGCAATCATTCCTGACTGCCGCGAACGAGCGGTTTGCAGGCTCACCTTGTCAGCTTCTGCCAGACTTAATTTCTGCGGATAAGCCATTTGAAACGTGTGGGGCTGCTCTTTCCAATGGCGATAGTCATCGGCAAAGCTTTCTCGCACCACTTGATAGGGTAACCCTTCCCAGGCAGGCAGATCAATTTCTTGAAGCAGATCGGAGGTGTGCAAAGGAAGTGAGTCACCGTTTGGCAAGGTCATCAACATTTGCTGAGCCGTTTGGTATGCCCGTTTTAGCGGGCTGCTGTAAACTGCATCAATAGTTAAGGACTGGAGAAACTGACCGGTTTGGTGAGCCATCTGCACTCCTTTTTCAGTCAGCGTGGAGCGATCGCTACACCCTTGATGTCTTTTTTCGGCGTTGTAGGTGCTTTGACCATGACGCACCAAAATTACACGAGTGCTTCCAGTCGCATCTGATCTGAATTCGGAGTGCATAGGTTTATCTTCTTATTTGCCAACTGTTGCCGCAATCTTTTGACTCGATGAACTCGATGAAGAGGAGGTATCCAGAAGAGATACCAGATGCTCCCTTTCCGCAGAAGACAGGGTTTGCTCTCCAGCCCTGGCATTCATGGCAGCCTGTTCTGGCGATTTTGCGCCGGGAATCGCAACGGGCTGCACGGGATGGGATGTCACATAGCGCAACGCTGCTGTAATCATTTCATCTCCTGGCTTTAGCTCGGTTTTTAGCCCTTCGACCATGCTCATTTGCCGCTCAAATTTCTGCTGTCGGTTTTCTTTTTGATGCCAGTTAGAGCGAATGGTGTCCGTGAAGACGGTTTCCGGGGAATATTTGCCCGATAAAAGTCCTTTACTCAGCGGACCTCTCACCAAAACTGCAATGTTGTGTTTCTGGCAATAGGGCAAGATTTTAGATTCAGGTTTGCGATTTAAAAGTGAGTAATCTAGCTCAACCACTTGGCAGGTATTGTTAGCATTGAAGCGCTTGATCACGTCTAACTCATTGGTAGAAATGCCATAAGCGCGAATGAGTCCCTGCTCTTTCAGTAGTTCAAAGGCTTCTAGATAAAGGGTTGGATCTTCGATTTCACCTTCGTGACAGAGCATCACATCAACCCAGTCGGTTCGCAGGCGAAACAGGGAGGCATGGGCGCACAGACGAATGTTATCAACGGAGTCTTTGGGAAGGGGATGTCCTTCTCGTCTGCCCCAACTGCCGATTTTGGTGACAATGTGAACCTGATCCCGGATATCTTTTAGGGAACGTCCTAACCGTTCTTCAGACAGTCCAGCGGGAATGCCGTAGCCTTCGGCGGTGTCAAACAGGTTCACGCCATTGTCAAAGGCGCTGCGAACGGTTGCCAGTGCGGTTGCTTCGTCGATTTCGCCCCATTGGTTGCCAATATTCCAGGTGCCCATGCCGATTGCGGATACTTGCCATCCAGTATTACCAAAATCTCGATAAAGCATTGCTGTATCTCCTACTTTTGTGTATGGATAAATGTTTACTGTGTGATGGGCACGCGTTGCTTTGCCCATCCTACGATTCAGACTTTGAGCAATCAGGCTGCAACGGTTGTCCCTTCGCCTGTTTGGGAAGATGTGGATTCGAGGTGCTGAATGAGGGCTTCTCTCTCTGCGGGAGTGAGGGTGCGATCGCCCACGTTTGCATTCATCGCCGCTTGCTCAGGTGACTTAGCCCCTGGAATGGTTACGGGCTGCACAGGGTGAGACGTGACAAAGCGCAGGGCTGCGGTAATCATCTCCTCTCCGGGTGTCAGAATGGTTTTGAGGCGTTCGACCTTAGCCATATCTTGCGCTAACTTTTCTCGTCGGGTGTCGTCTATGTACCATTCAGCGCGAACGGTGTCTGTAAAAACGGTGTCGGGCGAGTATTTGCCGGACAATAGCCCTTTCCCCAGTGGGCCGCGCACAACGACAGCGATGCCGTGTTCTTGACAGTAGGGCAAGATTTTTGACTCGGCTTTGCGATTTAAAAGTGAGTAGTCTAACTCCACGACGCTACAAGTGTTATTGGCATTGAAGCGCTCTAATACTTTCAGTTTGTCGGTTGAAATGCCGTAAGCGCCAATGTAGCCCTGCTGTTTGAGCAATTCAAATGCCTCTAAATAAACACTGGGGTCTTCGATTTTGCCTTCGTGACACAGCATTACATCAATGTAGTCAGTTCGTAAACGGTAGAGACACGCCTGCACACACAAACGAACCATATCAACTGTGGTCATGGGTACGGTTTGCCCGGTGCGTCTGCCCCAGCGACCTACTTTGGTCATGATGTGAATGCGATCGCGAATTCCTTCTAGAGCTTTGCCTAAACGCTCTTCGGATAAACCGCAGGGAATGCCGTAGGATTCTGCCGCATCAAACAGGTTTACGCCATGATCGAAGGCGCTGCGGACGGTTGCCAGGGCGGTTGCTTCGTCAATTTCTCCCCACTGGTTGCCGATGTTCCAGGTGCCCATTCCAATAGAGGATACCTGTAAACCAGTTTTGCCAAAGTTACGGTAGAGCATATTGCCTCCTTACAGTTTTGCAGGGTTGAAGAGATATGTACATTGAATAACCAGTTATGCGTAGGATGGGCAAAGGGCATCGTCCATGCCCATCGGTTCAAGAATCGCATTTTGATGGGCACGCTTTGCTTTGCCCATCCTACAGTTAACTAACGCATCCTACTAGCTGAAGCCTTCTCAAGTGGAGGAGTTGAGGAGTGAAGTGCATCAGTTTGGTGAGTAAGCTTGTTTTTGTGGGGTGGCTGTATCCTCTTTGCTTTAGCTAGCTTGCGAGTGTAGCGATCGAACCAATAGTGATTCAGCTTTCTCTCCCAAACCACCAACTGTTTTTCTAACTCCTTAGCCCGCTCTTTACTCAAGAATGGCAATTGGGCGATCCAGGGTTTAATCAACTCCTCGCGCCGCCGCCAGCCCAGCTTTTTGTAGCGCTTTTGGAAGTATTTGCTTTCGGTAAGATTCCACTTTTCCTGAAAGTGCATTAAGCTCTCTCGCTCCCAGGCATCGCTCCAGCGAATCATGAAGTAGGGCAGATCTGCCCAGTTCAGCGGCGGTGCGGGGGGATGGGTGAGGAATGTCACCACAGAGGCGGGTTCAAAGTAGACGGTGCCGCCTGCACGCATTACGGTCATGCAAAAGTCGATGTATTCTTTGGTGCAGGAAAAGCCTTCGTCCAGGTAGCCAATTTGCTCAAACAGGCTGGTTTGTACGAGCATGGCGTGGAATTCAACAAATCCGATGGGTTCCCGTTTGAGGCGATCGCTCACTTCTTCAACGCGCCGATTCTGAAAATAGGTTTTCTCATGCACTGTCCACTTACCCGTTTCACCGGGAACTTGGGGCACAGTGGGTTCACCTTTAACAAATTTTGCTAACTCTTCTGGCGACATATATTCACCGCCTGCACAGTGAATAATTTCATGCACAGGTTGATATTGGCAAACGAGAGAACCAACGACGGTTGCTCCCGTTTCTTTGGTACAGTTAACCAGTGCCTTGAGCCATCCTGGGGAGAAAATGACATCGTTATCCACAAAGACAACATATTTGCTGTGAACGTAGCTCAATCCCAGGTTTCTAGCCTGGTTGGGTGAAAGATAATACTCACTCCGAACCAGTTGAAACCCTTTTGCTTGAGCTTGGGATTCGAGATAGCGTCGCAGTTTGGCAGGAGAGTTATTGTCTACGTAAATCAGCTTGAAGGGAAATGATGTGTTTTCGTACAGGCTCTCCAGGGAGCGCTCAGCAAATTGAAATCGCTCACGGGGTACTACCACAAGGGTGACTTCTGGTTCTAGAGTCGAAGTTTCCTGGGTAGAAGTCAAACTTTGAGTTCGAGATGTAATGGACGATGACATCTACTTCTCCTTAAGTCCTATTGGAAAAAGAGTCTTATTACTCGTTTACTCGTTCCCAGGTTCTACCTGGGAATGCCCTTTCAGCGGCTCTGCCGCCAGTTTTTAGGAGGCAGAGCCTCCAGTTCTGCATTCCCAGGCTGAGCCTGGGAACGAGGGGTAGGGGGGTGGGCTACTCGTTTATCCTAATGCCAGTGCATAGGAGTCTAGATCATCGGGGCTGGAGCCGATCGCCGTCTGCAATTGATACAGCGCTGCATACCGACCGCCCAGGCGCATTAGCTCATTGTGAGTGCCGCGTTCGAGAACTTTGCCTTTCTCGATATAGAGAATTTGATCCGCCGAGACTGCACCTCGGAGATCGTGAGTGATCAAAAAAGTGGTGCAGGTTTGAGCGAGACGCTCCAGTGCTTCTGTGACGGCGTGTTCATTCTCGTTATCCAGACCCACGGTGGGTTCATCTAAGATGACGATTCTGGCTTTGCGAACAGCGGCACGGGCGATCGCAATTCGCTGTCGTTGTCCACCTGACAGGGTTGCGCCCCGTTCACCCATGATGGTGTCATAGCCCTGGGGTAGATCCAGAATGAACTCATGAGCGTTCGCCAGACGAGCCGCTGCCTCGATTTCGGCATCGGTTGCGCCCAGTGAGCCGTAGGCAATGTTGTCCCGGATACTCACCGCAAACAAGACACTTTCTTGTAAAACAATGCTCACCTGACGGCGCAGAGACTCTAGCTTGTACTCCCGCAGATCGTGTTCGTCGATCAAAATTTGACCTTCAATCGGGTCATAGAGGCGCAACAGCAAACTCACCAAAGTAGATTTGCCGCCCCCCGAAGGCCCGACCAGGGCTACCCGCTGACCGGGTTTCGCCTCAAATGAAACGCCATTTAGAATCCCTTTGTCAGGTTCATAGCCAAAGGTGACATTGCGAAACCGGACCGCGCCCCGAAAGGGAGGTGCCTCGATCGCCCCTCGCGCATCTCGAATGTCAGGAACGGTGTCGAGCAAGTCAACCACCCGCTCACCGGAAGCCGTCGCTTTGGCAATTTGCGCCATGTATTTTGCTAGCTGTTTGGTCGGCTTAAAGGAGGTTTTGAGGTATGTGATAAACACTAATAAGTCACCAGGAGTCGCTGCGCCCTGAATCACTAACTGCACTCCGCGCCATAGTACAACTGCGGTGGCGATCGCCACCAACATTTCTACCGTGCGTTGCAGCCCAGCGGATAGCTGCTGCGTTCGAGCTACTTCTTCCTGACTTTTGCTGTTCTCGTCGGAGAACATACTTTCTAGCATTCCTTCCAGGGAAAGCGCTTGAACCACCTTGATCGCGCCGATTGCCTCAGCCGCCGTTGCCGCCATTGCCCCCTCTCGTTTGCGCTGTTCGCGGGCGACGGTGTGAATCCGCTTGGTTAGCTTTAGCGTCGAGAGAATGAAAAAGGGAAACACTAATAGCCCGATGACAGCAAGCTGCCAGTTCATCCAAAGCATCACGCCTATCATGCCAAATAGGGTGAGCGTGTTGACAAACAGCGGCACAGCGGCGGTGATGGTGACTTCACGCAGTCGATCAATGTCGTTAATGATGCGCGTGATTAGATCTCCCCCTCTCGCTTTGCTGTGAAAGGAGAGTGAGAGACGCTGAAGGTGGGCGTAAAGCTTTGCCCGAATTTCAGCAATGATGCGGCTGGCGGCGATCGACATACTGACCAAACTCATGTAAGCAGCACCCGCTCGTAGCGCCGTCGCTGCCACAATCGCCGCAGTCAAAACGGTCAACAGCACCATTTGGGGCAAATCATTGAGAAAGGCGATCGGCAGAGGCGGCGCATCGTCCCTCGGTATGATGATGTAGTCAAAGATTAGCTTGAGCGGCCAGGGTTCTAGCAGTTGGGCAAGAATTTCTGCCAGCAGCCCAACCCAGGCTAGCGTGATCAAAAAGCCCTCTTTGCGAATTTCAGGCCAAAACCGCGTGACAATCCGCCGGATGCCTGCTGATGCCGATTGCAGATCTTTTGGACGTTTTCGCTTGATTAAGGCTGACTGCTTTACAGCCTTCCTTCCGCTTGATTTTGGCATGGTTGGTTTGTGAACGTTATTAGGTGAGAATTAGGCGAAGCTAGGACGGGCGATCGCAGGCAGCTTTGGCACTCCCAAAACCTGTTGATAAACAGACTCCCAATTCTGTTTCTCAACTTGAGGTGCAAGCTTTTGCAGCACTGTGTTTCTAGCTGCAACGCCAAACTGTTGACGCAGATTGGGCTGAGTAATCAGCCGTCTCAGGGCCGTCACCAACTCTGTGCTAGAGCAAGGATTTACCACTAACGCATTGACCTCATTGTCAAGCATTTCACCAATCGCATCCACGTTAGTTCCCACAACTGCTCTGGCTGCTAGCATGGCTTCCAGCAAGGCGTTGGGGCAACCGTCATGAACTGAGGGAATGGCAAAGATATCCATGTGAGACAAATAGGCGAGCGCTTCAGTTCGGCTAATTTTGCCTGTGATCACCACGCGATCGGCCACTCCACTGTTGAGCAGTTCTTGTTGCCAATAGTCTCTTTCCTTTTCAACAAAGTCACCGACCAGGAGTAAGGTTATCTCTGTTTCAGCCTGCAACTCTCGGCAGGCATCGAGCAAGTATTCCACTCCCTTTTTGTCGCGGAAGTTGCCCACAGAGCCAATGACCGTTCCTTGCAGGCGATTGACCAGCGTAGGAGTAGGCAGGTGATCAAATTCAATGGGGGCGATCGAATTCCAAAAGGCAGAAGATTTCTGCTGAATTTCTGGCACTAGCACCCTTGCCCGCTGCATTAACTCTTTGCTAACAAAGGTTGTCCAGGCAGAGTTGGCAAGCGTCCAGGTAATTTGCCCGTGCTGTTGAGGGCTAAACATATGTTTGTGCAAATCAGCGCCCCGCACACTATTGATTACGGGAAGCCCATTTTCTCGCGCCAGAAGGGTGGTCAGAAAGCCCATTTCGTTGATAAAAAAGGCATGGAAAATATCAAACTGGTACGCCTGATGCAGACTCTTAAGCTGGTCGTAAAGATCACAAAGGTAATCTTGCTCCTTTGCTAAAGTTGATCGTACCGCAGGCTGAAGTCGATGAACTGTAATGCCATTTTTTACTGTGGTTTGACAATTGGCGCGACGATATTCACCTGCTGCTGCCAGTTCGCGCTCAGTCCGAAAAACTGCTCGAAATACGGCAACGTGAACGTCATAGCCTAGCTCTAGGAGCATTTGAGCAATACGATAAACGGACTCACCGACTCCGCCCACATCGGGGGGAAATTCGAGAGCGGTGATACAAACTTTGAGTATCATAGTGCAGTTTGAGTAAAGTGGTCGTGAGTTTTCTAGATTCCCTCGTTCCCAGGCAGAGCTTTTCCTCGTTCCCAGGCAGAGCCTGAGAACGCCTTTCAAGTGGCTCTGCCACTTAATTCCAGGAGGCAGAGCCTCCAGTTCTGCATTCCCAGGCAGAGCCTGGGAACGAGTTTTAACGAGTTGTCGTGAGTTCTCTGATTTTGGAGTGTGCTTCAGGCTACGAGTTGTTTTTGTTCGCTATCCTTTATTACAGTTTGAAGCTCTTGCTCTTGACTTAGAATCCGCTTTTTCTGCTTGAGGTAGCGGCTGTAGAAGTAGTGGTTTAGCTGCCTTTCGACTGAACTCAGGAAACTTTCTAACCAGGGATTTCCTTTGCCAAAGGTGAGACGCTGCACTAGTGGCTCAATCAGCAGTTCGCGCCGCCGACCGCCAATTCCGGCGTAGCGTTTTTTGAAGTATGAATCTTCGGTCAGATTCCATTTGTCGCGTAAATGATGCAGGCTAGCCAAGTCCCAGGCATCGCTCCAGCGCACCATGAAGTAAGGTAAATCAAACCATTTGAAATCGGGCAATCGGGTTGCACCGAAGAGTTCGACCAGTCCTTTTTTGTTTTGGGCGACTCCTACGGTGTCTGTGGTGACGACAGATTCCCGCTCACAGTAGATTGAACCGCCTGCCTCCAGGACGGTTAGACACAGGTCGATATGTTCGCGGGTAGCCAGCATTTCTTCATCGAGTAGCCCAATCTGGTCAAAAATGGCGGTACGAGCCATCATGCAGTGGAATTCAACGTAATCACACTGGGTTCGGCGGATTTGGTCGCGCACGTCGGCGATCGCCCTCCCCGTCAAATAAGCCTTCTGACGCAGCCGCCGCTTAATTTTACCGGCTGATTTTACATCAGTGAAGATGTAAGTTTCTCCTCCTGCATTGTGAATTACACCATGTTCTGGTTTGCCAATGCAGGTGAGTGGGCCAACGATTGTGGCTCCGGTTTCTTCAGCACATTCAACTAACTTGGTGAGCCAGTCCGGTTCCACCACTACGTCATTTTCCAGGAAAACCACATAGTCCGTTCTGGCTTGGCTCAGGACATAGCGCAGTCCTACGTTTCTCGCTTGGTTAGGAGAGATGTAGTAAGCCGTCCGAATCAACTGAAAGCCCTTTTCTTGAGCCTGCTCTTGCAGGTAACGCTGAATGTGAGTGGGGGTGCAAACATCGACGTACACCAGTTCAAAAGGATAGTCTGTGTTGCGGTAAATGCTCTCAAGCGACTCGCGGGTATGGCTGAACCGCTCTCGTGGGCCAACAACAATTGTAACGGTAGGCTGTGTGGTAATTGGTTTGGCGATCGCTGTTTCCATTTTCAAACCTCCATGTGACTACTTTTCTGGGAAGATGTTATTTTTACTCGTTTACTCGTTCCCAAGCTCCAGCTTGGGAATGCCAAACTGGAAGCTCCAGCTTCCTCTTACTTCAGGAGAAGCTGGAGCTTCTCTGGAGCAGTTCCCAAGCTGGAGCTTGGGAATCAGGAATAGCTTGAAAATCAGAAAACCAGGAATCTTCGTTTAATAACTCCTTTAAGCGGGATGCTGACTTGGGTGCGCCCTGTAGATCAAACTGATGGGTAAACCGATGGGAAACTGGTTTTTGGTTGAGGTAAGTGATCATTTTTTGGGCAAGGCGATCGCCCGTCAAATCGTCAGACTGAAGCATTTGCAGCACTCCTAGTTTCTCCAATTTTTGAGAACGCAGGCTTTGTTCACCTGATTGATCCTCTGAGGGTGAAGGAAACACTAGCGAACGAACGCCTGTTCTGAGAATATTCATTGTGGTGTTATAGCCCGCCATACTGATAGACAGATCGGCCTTGTTCATGTAATCAATCAAATGGGGAGTAAATCGACGAATCGTAAGATTTTTTTGTTGATCTGCGGCTGCTTGCAGCTTCAGCACTTCTGCTTCCGCCATGAATGGCCCGGTGAAAAGGTAAATTTTATGAGGCAATGCTTTTTCTAAAATTGGGCTGGCTTCCGCGATCGCATTAAGCAATTCATATCCGTGTCTACCGCCGCCAACGCTGCCTAAAATCATCGGTTCTGACTGATTGAGAGCAGCCAAATCTGCCGTATCGGGTGCAATGTGAGTGGGCGGCGATTGAGCGACAAATCCGGTGTAATAGATCTCACAATCCAGGTCTTCTACTCTAGAGAAACATTCCTCTAGTCGCTGCAACTGCGGGTCAGAGTGGAATAAAACTAAGTCATAGTATTGACTCACCCAGTTGCAGGTTCGTTCTTGCTTTTTGGCGCGAGCGCTATCGGTCATCACTTGAGTCATGATGATATCTCGCAGACAGCACACAACTCTGGTTTGCCGTCCAGATGCCTGAATGTGTTTGAGTAATGGAATTAGCTCAAACCGCAGCGCGTGCTTGCTAAAGGGGAAACTCTCGGTGATGAAACAGTCTGGCTGGATCTGTTCAAACATCTGAAGCAGCAAATTCTTGCGGCTCTCTTGAACTTGCTCCAAACTGACGGTAGCATCAACGGCTTTTAGCTCTGGGCCTTCCATGCGAAGTGCAGGTAAAGTAATCACTTCGACGTTAGGCGGCAGTTCAAAGCCGGGTACGTCTTGTCCACCATTAATGAAATAGACTTGAAACTCCTGAAGCAAACTGCGAATAATTTCTGTACTCCGTACCAGATGTCCCATGCCTGCCAGGTGTTGGCAGTAAAACATGACTTTTTTCATCTGCTTTCCTCTCTTTGCATCTACAGGTGAATTGATTGGGCGATCGCCATCTGACCATGCACGATCGCAAACACGCCACAGTTTTTTCTACCCCTTGAAAGTCAAACTCCATATGGATAGGCTGCTGGTTCAGGCAAGCCACAACGCGATGGGCAAAGCGCTCTGGCTGCAAATCTTCGGGACAAATTACAGAAACGATGCCCAACTCTTCTAGCCGCTCTGCTCGTAGAGTTTGCTCCTGGTCATCATTTCCCTTAAACGGCAGCAGCATTGAGCGAACCCCCGTCGTCAACACGTTCATCGTCGTGTTATAGCCCGCCATGCTGATAGAGAGGTCAGCCGTCTCATGTAGGCTAGCAGGTTGGGAGTGTAGCGCTGAAGCACGACGTTAGGACGATGAGTGGCGATCGCCTCTAACTCTAAAAACAGTTCATCGGGGACAAAGGGCCCAGTAAACATTTGAATCTGGTGAGGAATGGCAGATTCCAGATAAGCTGCGGCATCCATCACACAAGACAGCAACTCATGACCAAACCTGCCGCCACCAATACTAGTTAGAATAGTCGGTCGATAGGCATCAGGAACGGGTTGCTCTTCAATGTTGGATTCTTCAAGCGACTGCACAACATAGCCTGTGTAATGCACCTCACAGTTTAAATCTTTAACGCGAGAAAAACTTAGCTCCAGTGGCTGAAATTTTGGGTCGCCATGAATCAGCAGCATATCAAAATACTGATTCATCAATCTGCAAATCTTTTCCTCATGACGTGTCTGATCTTGCTTTGTAACTACAATGTCGCGCAGGCTGCAAACCACTTTCACCCCATTTGCCTTAGCCTGATCGAGGAAAGGAATTAACTCACTGGAAAACCGTCTTCTGCCAAAAGGAAATAGTTCAACAATTAAGATATCGGGCTGAAAACTTGCTAGAATTTCCAGCAATAGTTCTCTTCGAGTGTCTAAAACAGCGTCCAGGTCTTGGTTTGGGTCTACGGTGCGAAGTTCTTGAAACTCAGAGTCAGTGGCGATCGCAGGCAGATTTACCATTTCTATCCCAGATGGAATCTGAAACCCATCAATCACCCGTCCACCGTTAATTAAACATACTTCAAACTCTCCGAGCAACCCGCGCACAATTTCCATGCTGCGAATTAAGTGCCCAATTCCCAAAATATGCTGACAATAAAACAATACTTTCTTCATTAGACTGTCACCTTAACTGCTTGAGAAGATGTCACTTTAGCGGGTGTGCAGCTCACTGCGCTAAGCAATAGATCTCTAGTTTGTTGAGTGTTGTGAGTAAGAGAAAATTGCTGCGTCACCTGCTCCCGTGCAGCGCAACCTAGCTCCTGCATCAAATCTGGTTGAGCCAGCAGATATTCCAATTCTGCGGCTAAGAGGAGTGGAGCCTGCTGAAGAACCAGCAACCCATTCCGCATATGCTCAACTAATTCCTCAATCTCTGGAGTGTTAGCTGCAATCACAGGCAGCTTCATTGCCATCGCTTCCAATAGCGCTTGAGGAATGTCGCTGCAATTACCGTTTTTAGCGGTTTGGCAAGGCAACACAAACACATCTGCCTGCTGGTAAAGATCAATTAACTCGTCATGCAGCGGGTTGCTAACGAGTGAGACTACATCCTCAAGTTGCAGAGATTGAATTAGTCGTTTAATCTCAAACTGCACTAACCCATAACTGACAACCTTACAGCGGAAAGCATATCTCTTCTTCTTTAGCAATTGGCACGCCTGAAGTAAGTCTGTCAATCCATCCTCTTCACACGAGTGAATCACGCTAAGGAGTAGCGGTACGCGGCTTGCCTCATCTGTAACAGGCTTGCTTTCTGCTGGAAAGCGACTGAGATCAATACCGGGGTATGATAAGTAAATAGAGGAGTGATGAGCAGAAATTCCCTGTAAAAATTGTTGATTGTGACGTGTACAGGCGAGAACAAATTCAGCCTTATCCATGCGTCGGTCGAACACTTCTGGCTCAGTTGAGTAAATGTCTTTAACGTGAGCAGTAAAACTGTAGGAAATGCCTATCAGAGATTGAACCAGTTCCGCTACGGCGGCTGGAACATCAGCAGAGCAGGCATGGAGATGAGTAATCCCCAGCTTTTGTAACTCTAGTGCTAAATATCCCGCTTGAAGTAGTTCATTCAGTACCTTAGCTTCAGGGCGCGATTGCTGAAATGCTGAGGTTTGCCAATAGCGCCGAGGACTTTGTTCAAGCAATATATTCTGAGGTTGGAGCAGTTCAACCGCAGCATCGGAGCTAAACTTGGGCAGCAGTGAAGGAATGTAAGTAACGGGTGACTGGACTTCTGCAATAGCAGGGTAAACCTCTTCATCTTCAGGACGACGTAGCGAGAATATGTGTACTTTGAGTCCTTGCCGTTCCAATTCTAGAATTTCATTCAAAACATGAGTTTCTGAAATTTTTGGGAAAGTTTTCAGCAAATAACCAATCGGGGCAGCATTTGGGTAGTACATTGGCTTCCAAGGATATGCAATGATGAACTTGAGCGGCTTAACTGGGGCGGGTTCCAACGTGAAAACTTTTATGCAGTAGGGATGTACTGAAGTTGAAACAGGCTTTGCTTGAGAGAGCAAAACTTATGGTAAAAGGTTGGTGCGAGCAACTGAGCAATTTGAGGCAGCGCATTGAGGTCAACGGTAGGCGATAGCAGCGGTCTGGTGTTTGCTTCCTGAAGTTGAGTCTGGAGACGTTGCATTAGAACAGTAGGAGTTAGCTCGTCGGGGTGAATAGATTGAAACCAGCCCAATTTAGACATGCGTTCCGCTCGAATCCACTGCTCCTGAACGGGATTTACGCGCGGTACAACAATGGCCCGCTTGCCCAGGGAGAGAATCTCGCAAACTGTGTTGTAGCCACCCATTGAAATCACTACGTCTGCGGCATCCATGTAGCCAATTAAGTTATTGGTAAACTCCTCGATTTGCACTTGAGGATACGCACAACTTACCTGATAAAATGCACAGCGTTGACATGGAGGCATTTCGGGACCACAAACAATCACGCTGCGAGGAATGCGATCGCTCGGTAGCTCAGCCAACCCTTTCAAATAGGTATCAACTAGCCGATATCCGTCTTCTCCGCCACCCGGAGTAACTAAAACCAACTGTTCCTCGGTAGAAACTTGCCACTCCTGGCGCAGCGCTAAACGTCCCTTATCTGTCAGCTCACGACGAATGTAACCGCAAAACTGTATCTTTCGAGCCATGCTAAGGGGAAACTGATATTCTGCTCTAACATCAAAGATTTCTGGTGTTCCGACTACAAGCACCTGATCGTAGAAAGTGGCGATCGCTGATAATACCCCTGCTCTTTCCACTCCTGAATGGTTACTTCTGGGCTATCCAAGATGTCGCGCAAGAGCAACACAATTTGAGTTTCAGGCTGTTCCTTAGACAGATGCTCTAAAGCATCGTTGAGTTCTCCCTTGAGTCCATACGGCTTCTTATCAACCAGGAGCAGGTCCGGTTTGAAGTTTGCGACCGCGCTCAATATCAGATCAGAACGTAGTTTTAATACTTCACCCGTTTCAGTGCCCAAGTATTTAGCAGAGAGTTCGCCGCGATCGCTCCGTCCTAAACATGGTAATTTGATATAATCGAGTCCCATTGGCAGCCGAAAGCTATGCAGCATCGGTGAGCCTGAAATGAGTAAAACCGACATTCCTGGAGCAGCATCAAGTAGATGTGTGCAGATTGCAAGCATTCTGCGGATGTTGCCAAGGCCAAACGTATCGTGGGAGTAGACCATCAGCCTCATGACGAAATGACCTCGTTAAACTTGAGTATTCGCGATCTCGTTACTAAAGCCAGAACTGCTTCAAAACCTACCAGTTTCTAGAACCTTTCATCAGGTACAGACACAACCTGGCAAAAACTACATATGCTGCGCTTTTTGCCATACTTAAACTTTCTTATAGTTTCGTGAGGGTTAAATGAAGCAAAAATTAGAAAAGATTCATGAGAGTTCTCTCATTACTGAGGTCTTGCACCAATGGTAGGAAGAATTGCACTAAAGCCTTGAGATCAATCTCTGGCTCAAAGCTAAAACTCGTTAGAACGAGTTGAACTGAGATTCCAGGGGGCATTTGAGCCAGTTTTAACTGACTTAATACCAATTCTTTATGAAGTTGCGCTGAACAAAGGGCTTAAGCCCCTTGTTCCACCAGGGTTCATTCTGTGTAGGCTCAAATTAAATTGGTATTAAGTCGTGTTAGCCCGAAACTGATTCTAGGACGGATCATTGGGCAACAGACTAATTTGGTGCAAGATCTGTGGTTGGTACGCACCCAGCGCTACAGATAAACCCTGCTGTCACGACTCCTTGTGGCTGAGATACATTCTGACTCGCTCTAATAAATCTTTAAACCGAAATGGTTTGGTAATGTAGTCGTTTGCGGCTGCCTCTACATCTACATCTAGCCATCGCTTCTCACTAATATCGCGGGCCGTAACAATAATAATAGGCATTTGGTCGCCTTGTCGTCGTAGCTCGGCCAGGATTGCCCAACCATCCTTACCCGGAAGCCCCAAGTCTAAAATCATTAGGTCGAAATCGCCGCCTTTAGCCGCAGAAACTACTTCATTGCCGTTTTCAATGACGGTTGTCGTAAATCCATTCTGGCGCAACCCTTTTTCAATAAAGGCAGCAATGCGAGGTTCATCTTCAGCGATCAAAATCCGACTCATGAAATCGGCTTCCATAACGGAAGTCCAACAATAACAAGTATCAGGTGGCGTAGCAAACTATTAGCCTATTTCGGGGAGTTTTAGGTGAGAATCGCCTATCAGGGGGAACTGTAACTTCTCCTGTAGAAAACTTCAGTTGCTAATACAAACCTAATCCACTCCTGTAAAGGAGTGAATCTATTGCATTAAAGAGTAATAATGCTGAACCAAGACGATTTCCTCAACAGCCAAGGCTTACACCAGTAGAGCGCAAAATTAAGCGATCGCCACAGCAACAAAGAGCTTAAGCCCTCTGTTTTGCAGGGAAGTGAATAAGCGTTGACGGTTTCAAACTACGCCTTACTCACATTTGCTAATAGTAGTAAGTTGCCCATGAAAGTTTGATGAGAAAATTCTCATCAAACTTGAGTTTTACAGCGATTTCCAGTGAGGTGCATATCCCCGCATTTTTTGAAAGCTTTTGCTATGGGGCTTTGTGGGCGATGCCCACTCTACAATTTGGGGCTTACTCATGTAAAAAAGGCTATAAACTTTCAAGACTGCAATCGATAGCCCATGCCTCTGACGGTTTCAATTAAGTCATCTCCTAGCTTTTTTCGTAAGTAGCCAATGTAGACATCGACAATGTTAGATCCAGGGGCATAGTCATACCCCCAAACGTGGTCTAGAAGCTGCTCTCGGCTCATGACCTGCCCCGGATGGCGAATCAACGTTTCAATCAGCGTAAATTCTCGGGCAGAGAGGTCTACGGGGCGATCGCCTACCTTCACCCGTCGAGTCCGCAAATCTAAAACAACGTTGCCTGCGCTCAAGATCAGTTCATCCTGCTGACGGGGCGACTGGCTATGTCGCAGTCGGACGCGCACTCGGGCTAACAGTTCTTCAAACCGAAATGGCTTGGTCACGTAGTCGTCAGCACCGTTCTCTAAACCGCTCACTTTGTCATCGATATTGTCCCTAGCCGTGAGAATGATGACAGGCAACTGTTCACCCTGTCCCCGCAATTCTTCTAAGACAGCCATGCCGTCTTTGCCCGGAATCCCTAAGTCTAAGATCAGCAGATCAAAACTATTGCCCAAAGCCATTGATATCGCTTCGTCCCCATCACGAGTGACAGTTGGAATGAACCCGTTCGCCCGCAATCCTTTTTCAATAAAGGAAGCAATGCGAGGTTCATCTTCAACGATTAGGATCTTGTTCATAAGACAATCTCTTAGAAGGGGGATCCAGTGGGATCACCAGGGTAAAGGTAGATCCGATACCGGGTCGGCTAAATAGTTCAACCTGACCGCCATGTGCCTCGGCGATCGCCCGTACAATAGACAAGCCCAATCCCGCCCCTTCAGAAGGGCGATTGCGGTTAGAAATGCGGGCAAAGCGCTCAAAAATCTTCTCCTGATTGTCTAGGGTGATGCCTTCTCCCGTGTCGCGCACCCAAAATCGGATGTTATTTTTGTGACGTGACGACCCCAGGGCAATTATGGCATTTTCACGGGTATGCTGAACGGCGTTTTGGGTCAAGTTCATAACTGCCTGAGTTATCCGCTGGCGATCGCACACGAGCTGCCCCTTGGTCTCACCCTCCAGTCGCCAGTCGCGGTTGGCTAGTCCCTTTGCCTTGCTGTACAGCGATTGCGTCAGCGCCGAAACGTCCACCGTTTCCAGCATAAGGAAATCTGGACGCTCTGCCTTAGCTAGCAATAACAAATCTTCCACAAAGCGGGTCATCCGATCTAGTTCATCATTCACCAGAGACAGCGTTTCTTGCTGTTCTTCAGGGTCATCGCTCATCAACTCCAGATGCCCCTGAATGATAGTGATTGGGGTTCGCAACTCATGACCTGCATCATCAATAAAGCTGCGCTGGCTGACAAAAGCCGCTTGGAGCCGATCGAGCATGGAGTTAAACGTCGTCGCTAATTCAGCAAGCTCCCCAGAGCCTTGAACCGGAATCCGTCGATTTAGGTCAGACTCACTAATAGTTAGTGCCGTTGATAGAAGCAGCCGCAAAGGAGCCAGCACCCGCCCTGCAACAGCCCAGGCGAGAATAGAAGCCACCAGCACTGCCGCAAGCATCACTTCTACGATCACCAACGTTGCATCGACGGCTTCTGCGCGTTCTCCAGCAGTGGTATGAGCGACGACAAAAACCCATTCTGACTCACTATCAATTTCAACGGGTTCAGCGACGTAGAGAACGCTATCGATCTCAGGATCTGGAAAATCTTCTTCGCCTTCTAAGGTTTGCTCAGCATTCGCCAAGTAGTTAAGCAGGGGCGAACCTGCCTGAAGAGGTTTTGGTAGAGCCTTCGGGCTGGATTGATACCGTTCACCATCCCGCAGTGCAATCAAAAACATATCGTCTTCGGGCAACTGGCGCGACAGAAATTCTTCAAACAGAAATTCCTGAAACATTTCGTCCGAATCACTCCTGGATGATTCTGCCAGTTCAATCCGCTGAGCTTCGGCAAACTCCTGAAATCGGTCCATTTGCTCATGCAGATCTTCGTGAACTCGCTCATTGATCCGTGAGAAGAGGACTTGGCGAAAGGCTGGAATAGAAAACGCTACAAAAATGAGGATAAGAATAACATAGCAAGCTAGAATTCGACTTCGGGCTTCCCAGAAAAAATCCTGAAATTTGTTGGAGCGACCGGTTTCTAGCACTTCAGCACCCTTATTTAACTCTACCTGGCAGTGTCCTGTGGTAACGTGCGGTGGCGATCGCCCTGAGAGATACCTAGCCTATGGTGATTCAAATTTGGAAAATAAAGTTCCAAACCTGACAAACTAATCAAATTTGATTATAAACCGCAATCCCCCTGCCCCCCCATATTATGGTTTTAATAGGGGCAGATGTCCAATATCATCAGTAACTATTGCAGAAAAAGGGGAAGAGCTAAGCTCTTCCCCTTTTTTCTGCAATTTAAATGGTCATTGCCTCAGAATTGCTAGCAGCTATAGCCTAGCGAACAACGTACTGAGGCAGCAGGTGCAAGACATCGCGCAACACACTGTACCCAGCCCAATCCCATAGCAGGTAAGCGAGGAATCCAATCATTGCTAGCCGTCCATTCCACAGTTCCGCTTGAGGAGTCCAGCCGAGTAAGAAGGCATTACGATCTACGCCGTTATATTCCTGTGCAACAGGAGGTAGATCAGTAGAAGAGCGAGTTTCTACATTAGGGCGTGGTTTAGTTTCCATGATTGACTCTCCAAAACAACATTTGTTTGTGCTTGTGTTTCCCATACTAGAAACTTAATAAGTTGTTGCAGTCTATCTATGGGTCTAAGCTAACTGCAACTCTATAGGATGAGATTGTGAAAAGCCAAAATGTGATCTTCAGCGCTGAAAGGTGATTCTTTCCTTGCTCTACAGCTAAAAGATCTAACAAAAGTGAGACGTTTTCCCTGGTTCCTGTTCACACACTGGAGGACAAAGATAACGTTAAAACTTTCAGAACTTCAGATATGGCTTCCACTGCACTCATTACAGGCGCTTCTCAAGGGATTGGAGAAGCAACCGCACTGTTGTTTGCCAGTCGTGGATATAATGTCGTGCTTGCGGCTCGTCAAGCTGAGCGGCTGGAGGCAGCGGCTCAAGCGATTCGTACTCAAGGACATTCTGCAACTGCGATTCCTACAGATGTGAAACAGCCTGAGCAGGTAAATTTGCTTGTGCAAAAAGCCGTGGATCAATATGGTTCTGTTGATCTGCTGATCAACAATGCCGGAATTTACATTTCCGGTCCGGCAGAGGAGTTTTCGCTAGAGGATTGGCACCAAGCAATTGATACGAATCTATGGGGCTATATTCACACTATTCATGCTCTTTTGCCTCACTTTTTAGCTCGTCAAGCAGGCACCATTGTGAATGTTGGCTCAATCGGTGGGCTGGTGCCTATTCCCTATTTAACTCCGTACTCTACAAGCAAATTTGCGGTGACTGGTTTGACGCGATCGCTCCACTCAGAACTCGTCCCCAAAGGAATTCACGTTTGCGGCATCTATCCTAGTCTGATCAAAACTGATTTTTTAGAAAGAGCCGTTTTTACAGGTAAGAATGAGGAAGATTTGCGATCGCGCCAAAACCAGGTCAGCCAAATAGTAGGAACTCCTGTCATCGAAAAACCCGAAGACGTTGCCAAAGCAATTTGGGAAGCGGTGAAACACCAGCGAGATGAGGTCATTGTCGGTTCCGCAAACCTATCCGCAGTTTCTAACCAGTTGCTTCCCAACTTGGTGCAATGGGTTCTACGTAAGACATTTCAGCACAAAGATCAGTAGTGATTTACCTAAAGATGCTACAGGTCTTGATAGAGTTCCAATATGTTTCCTTCAGGATCTCTGAAAAATGCAATCCTATACCCTAGCGGATCATAAGTGAACGGCTCAGTTAAAAACTCTACCCCTTCAACCTGTAGGCGTTGATAGGTTTGATCCACGTTGTCTACCTGAAATGCCAGATGTCGCCAGCCCTGTTCGTCTACGGTGCGATTAGGGGAAACGGAACCCTCAAATTCAGAGATGTTCATCTGTAATCCAGGAATTTCTACACGAACCACTTGAACCAGACTGCCATTTGGACGGGTAAGGGTAAAGCGATCGCTCACCGTAAACCCCAGCATCTCTACATACCACTGCGAAACCCGCTCTGCATTACTCACTGAGAGCGTCACATGATGCAATTGAAATGCCGAAACCTCAACTGTTTCAGCTTCGGAACGCTGTGCATAAACGAGATCCTGTCCAGCAATGGAAATGATAATAGCCATGAGTGACAGAATTAGCGTGAATTTAGTCCAAACCAGTTTTTTGAGGAAATGTGGTATGGTTGCGTTTTTGGGAAGCGATCGCCTGATAGTCATTCGTTTCATTGTCTACCTCGTTGAATTAGATTAAGTCGATAATTAGGAAATTGAAGGCGGCAATTAGTCTTTGCCGAGAATGATGGATTACTTCTGTACGAGCCTTACAGCGGTTTCACTTGCGTAAAACACAAATCCCTGTGGGGGCGAACGGCCGTTCGCCCTTACCTGTGGTTTGCCCATTTGCAAGACGCTGTAAGATTGGGTTGCCCAAAAGGTTTTGCAATTTTCAGATATCACCAATCTCGAATCTGCTCTGCAACTTCTAACTCACCTTGCTGATTGGTTCTCATGATGACTGCCCCGCCTGATGGAGGGTTTATTCCACTGATGTCACCAATGTTGACAAAGTGTGACACCATCACAATCACTCCAGGCGTGTTTTGATGGTCAAGTATTCGTTGGCGAACCTGTGCCGTTTGCTCTGCTTCGCTGGCGCGATTGGTGAATGTAGAATTTAGCATGGGAGAAGGTTCAACCTCGCCCAGGTTAAGGAGTCTGGCGGTATCCAAACAGCGGCAATATTGACTGGAGAGGATCTGGTGAATGGGAATGTTGCGATCGCGGAATACCTGACCAATCCGAGCAGCCTGCTCTCTGCCTGCCTCTGATAAGTTACGCTGAGTCGCGCAGTCCTCAAGCTGAAACCCAGGCGGGTCGCCCGTCCCCGCAACGGTTTGGGCATGGCGCAACAGCACCACATATCCCGTTCCTTGCTGCATCTGTGTCCAAATATCGGCTTCAGTTGCCTGAGCAACATCTGGCGCGAGAGTTTCTGGTGACGCTGGAGATCCCAAAGGGCGGACAGACGCAGTTGGCTGAGGGGTTACGGGGGACGAGCTTGGGTTGTTGGGTGTCACGTTTTGGGGCATACAGCTACCCACAACCAGACAAACAGCAGAGACAATCAACAGAGAAAATTGACGAACCGATCTGATCTCAACGATTTCTGGCATTTTGAGTCGCAGCCAAACCGGGCAGGCGTACTAACCCGCTGAACTGCTTACCAGGATACCAGGGCATCTGAGCTAGGTTGCCAAAACCAGGAAGACTTTCCATGTGTCGCACCATTCGAGTCCGCATTTCCTGATCGGGAAGCGCCCCTCTCATTGCCCCTAAGTTTTCAGCAACGTGATCGGGATTGGTGGTTGCAGGAATCGCACAGGTGACAGCCGGATGGGAGACCACATATTTGAGGAAAAATTGCGCCCAGTTTTCACAGTCGATTTCACGAGCGAAATCGGGAAGCGGTTGACCCTGAACGACCTCAAACAAACGTGCCTTTTCAAAGGGCATATTAACCAACACTGCGGTTCCCTGATCAGCCGCCGCTGGGAGGATGCGCTCTTCCACACCGCGCTCAAAAATCGAATAGCGGACTTGCACAAAATCTAACTCACCATTCTCGATCCAGCGGGCGATCGGGGCAGCATACAGCGGCAAATCGTGATGAGTTACGCCCAGGTAACGGATTCTTCCCTCCTGCTTCCACTCTCGCAAAAATGGGATGACCATTTCTACATTGACCAGGCTGTGAACCTGCATGGTATCAATGCGATCGCGCGACAACCGCTGCATGGACTGCTCAAGCTGACGTAAGGCGTGACTATCATCTCCTAAATACTCACCCGTCGCCCAAATTTTGTTAGTGATGAACAGATCTTCAGCAATATCGAGCGCTGCTGCAAACTCGCCCACATTTACCTCTGACATCCCATAGAGCGGTGAAACATCAATCAATCGCCCACCACCATCCCAAAAGCGACGTATCACTTCTCGAATGTTGTCACGGGGCTGGTCAGACAACACATCAAACGTGAGAAAGGTGCCCATACCGATTGCAGGCAACTGTTCATTCGTTTGAGGGATTGGCTTGGTGATCACCTGTGAGGTTTGATTTGAACCAGACGGAGGAGTTTGATTGGGAGAAGTTTGGTTTGGAGTGGTTTGACTCTGGGCGATCTGATGTCCTCCTTGAACAAGGGGCGTAAACGCAGCGGTGGCAGCACCAATTCCCATTGCCCGGATTACGGCACGGCGGGAAAAGGACTGTGGCTTTGATGAGTAAGAATGTTCCGGGTGCATTGAAATCGCTCCGTTCAACAAAAGGTGAGTTCAACAGAAAGTTAGGAGAATCAGCGCTTAAAAATGCCTCATAACAATCCTGGCTTTTCATAACCATTGCAACTTGATTCTGAGGCGTAAGCGGCTGTGTCTTCATCATAGTTAGGGGAATAGCGATCGCTATTTCTTTGTAGCAATAGCCTGATAACTTTTAGTTATCAACATGAATTAACTGTAGGATGAGCAAAGCAGAGTGTGCCCATCCTACGCGTAACGCACTCAGATCCAGAGTTGCTATTCTGAAGGTGCGTATGATGCAATAACTCATTGTTATGACAAATTGATCTCATGGAATTCCGCCAGCTTAAATATTTCATTGCGGTTGCCGAAGAGCTACACTTTGGGCGAGCAGCAGAATCGCTGCACCTGAGCCAGCCTGCTTTAAGCAAACAAATCCAGGCATTAGAAGATAGCCTAGAGATTCAACTGTTGGAACGGACAAAACAGTGGGTTAAATTAACGGCAGCCGGACAAAAGTTTCTGGAAACCGCTCGACGAGTGTTGCGCGATGTCGAGGAAGGCATCCAGGTCACGCGACAGGTCGCCGACGGGCAAATCGGCAAAGTGAGAATTGGTTTGACGGAAGCGACCCTATTTTGCCTGGGAGGAGCTATCTTAAAAACTGGTCGAGAGCGCTATCCGCAGGTTGATCTAATCCTCATTAGTGGCGGAACAGAAACGCACGTTGAAGCGCTTCGCACTCACCAAATTGATATCGGATTCGTCTACCTTCCCATTCGTGAACCCAGTCTCTATGTAGATCCTCTATACGAGGAAACTTATGTTGCTGCCGTACCTACGTCTCATCGATTGGCTAAGCACAAGCAAATTCCGCTTCAGGCGCTAGCGAATGAACCACTGATTTTTTATCCGCGATCGCTCGCCCCAGTTCTCTACGCCAACTTCATCAAATGCTGTGAGCAAGCTGGGTTTGTCCCCAATGTTGTCCAGGAAGCTGAACTTGCCCAAACTCGCTTGGGCTTGGCGGCGGCTGGGGCAGGTATTACATTTGTGCTAAAAGATATGCAAAATCTGAGCGCAAAAGGCGTAGTTTACCGACCGCTACTCGGTGATTTTCCAGCATTAAAGTTGGCTCTGGCACGACGACAGGTAGAATCCTCACCTGTTGTGCTGGAATTTCTCAACGTCCTTAAGGCTGTAGCACTGTCAGCCAGTAGGTTTGAGCATTAGGTGTTGACGGAAAAACTGTATGAGTTTTTGCCAGGAGTCCTCTGCGGCTGCGCGATTGTAGGACGATCGCTCGTGACAGAAAAATCCGTGATCTGCTTCAGGATAAATTTTTAATGTATATTCTTTGCCAAGCTCCTGAAAACGAGATTCAATTTGTTGAATCCGTTCAAGTGGAATGAAGGGATCAATTCCTCCAAAAAATAGATACATTGGCACTGTGATATTGGGTATTGCATCAATCCACTCATTTAGCACCATGCCATAAAAGGGAGCAGCAGCAGCGATGCAAAGCAGTTCCCCTTCTGGGGTAATCGCCTCCGAAAACTTACAGGCAGTGAAAAAAGTGAGTCCACCACCTACGTGCGGCACACAACAAAAATTCGTAGCTTAGGCAATTGAAACTTGCTGTAAGAGCTACTCGTTAAAACTCATCTGGATTTTCTCCTAACTCTCGTAGACGAGCCGCCAGTCGTTCAGCACGTTGACGTTCCTGTTCGGCACGTTGACGTTCCTGTTCGGCAATTTCTTCCGGTAATAGGACTAAGTTTTCCTCCTGATCATAGAAACGTAGCCAGGAGCAGGTTTCGGTGGGTGGTTCGCGGCGCAGGCGACCTTCCCAAGTGCCCAACCATAATTTTAGGCGATCGCACCATAACCAACCGCGATTGTCTGGCACAATTGCCTGATATTGAGAGCCACTTAGCCGCCAGCCCTCCAGAGAGTCAGGCTCAAACGGGTCATAAATGTAGTACTCTGCCGTGCGGAATGTGCGGGCATAAAGCTGCTTTTTCTCGCCTCGATCAACTTTGGCAGTGGAGGGAGACATGAGTTCAATAATCACATCTGGATAGCGCCCCTCTTCCTCCCAAGTCACCCAGCCTTGACGTTCTTTGCTGCCGTCTACATCCAAAACGACAAAAAAATCAGGCCCTCTAAAGTCTCGATTCATCGCTTGATTGCGACTGTAGTAGACAAACATATTGCCACCTACAAAAGAGTCTGGTTTCTCCTGCAAGGCGTTCAAAGCAGAATCGATCAGCACGTTCATGGCAATACGATGGCGATTGCTTTCCAAAGGAACTCCATCATCAAAAATTAAATCGGTTGGGGGTTCAGGCGGATTCCAGTCCGGAATGTCAACAGATTGGTATTCCTGTGCTGTCGTTTCAATGGACATTTACCCTCCTTGCATCAACTCGGATTACTTCCATCTAATCTAGCAACCAGTCTAACGTGCTGCGTTACTTTGGCCTTGCTTAATCCAGCTATAAAAGTTTTGTCGAGAGCGCGTTTTGTATGGCTCTCAACAAGAATTTCATAGATTTATAGCTGTAGTCAGCTAGGTTAGGACATGGACATTTGGTGGCGCGGCTCCGCCGCGCCACCAAATGTCCTAATCAATGTGGCTACCGCTATAGATCAGCGATGCCCACGAATTTTGTGTACTGCAAACTTTACCAGGGACTCCCGACTAGGGTAAAAGCCGACCAGTAGTAGGGCAGGGATAAGTCGAGGTTCTGAAACTGCTTAAGGTCTTCAGGCAAGGGGAGCAACCCTGCTGAGGTGTAAAGCTGTCCGTCCTCAATCCTTACGTCTCCTCTCAACATGGCGCTCTGTGTTCTTCGTAGGGCTTCTGTTTTAGTGGTGACTTCTGGATTTGCTAACTGCCAATAAAACTCTCGCATCAGTGCTAAGGTGCCCAGGTCACTCACCTGCCATAAACTTGCAACCGAAGACTTCACGCCTGCCTGAAACGCTAGCCCTGCAAACCCTAGCTCTGCTTGGCGATCGCCCAATGCCGTCTGACAAGCACTCAGCACCAGTAGCTCAACGGGCAACTCACTCCAGTCTAACTGGCGCAGTTGATCCAATGTGAGCTTATCATTTTGCCAAAGTTGAATGTATGAGTTTTCTGGTGTTCCGGGTCGAAACTGAGCGTGAGTTGCCAGGTGAACAATGCCAAATTCTCCCGATTCAATCTGTTCAATTAAATTGGTTAATGTAAATTCCTGGTTTAGGAACACTTCACTCTGCCAAATGTTCTGAGTGATAGTGGAAAGTTCTAGAGGTACGGCGTGAAGCGCAGGCATGGCTTGAAATTCAGACGCACCCATTGCCAATACTTTCTCATTTCTAAAGTTGCTGTGCTGCTGATTGATCAGATTAAAGGCTGGAACCAGTCCGAGATTATATTTTTCTACTAAAAACTGTTGCCCATCGTGCAGGGCTGCAAAGGGAAGCGATCGCAAGATAGCTCCGCCACATAAAATTAAAGTATCGATATTTTCGGCTTGCAGTCGGGATTCCAGAGGGGCAATCAGCCAGTCATAGAGTTGTTTTGCAGAAGTTAAATGTTCTCCCGTTCGTATTGGTCGAGAAACCGCTGCCTTAAACTCATTTGCTGCTTCCAATAGCACGGGCTGACGGGCTTCGGGCAGCGTCACTCGCACAGGCAATGTGTCAGGAATGACGAGTAACAGTTCTAACTCTTCAGGCTGAGGGAAAGCATAAATCAACGCAAACTTTTTGCCTGTCTCATTCGTGAGTCGTCCCAATGTGGTTGAAATTTGCTCTGCTGTTAGAGGCGTACCCACAAGCTGATTGCCAAAGTAGGCTTCGTATTGTCCGCGCCAAAGCTGCTCAACTTCTGCAATGCGATCGCCCGCTTCTGACGCAGCCAGTTCTGTAGACTGAGCAGACAAAAATTGACTATTGATTCCAACAGCAAAGATAAAACTGAGTACAAATAAGAATATCCTGCGAATTGGGGCTTTCATGGCATAGGGTGGATTTTAGGAGGTCTACAGTTTTCACATTAGATCACTCCCTGAACTGAATCAGCATGAAAAAGTCGGAGAAAGTCTGAGAGTCTCCCGTAATACCAACAAAGTAGAAATAACAAAGCCCCCGATCTCCTTGAGAGATTGAGGGCCTTAAGCTCAGAGAGTTATGTCCTTTGCTTGAGGAGGATAGGATGCTACTTGCGGTGTCCCATCCACTTGGCGGCGATCGCTCCCAGTGCAGCCCCAACTAGAGGATTGCTGAGGAACTTAACAATTGCAGGCTGGTCTGCCAGAACCTCATGAAAGATATCCGGGTGGCTGTGGTAAGCGAATGAAATCAGACGACTCACATCATCTGCCGACATTTTGCTGGCATGATGAGTGGAAAGACTCAATTGCCGCTCCAAGTCGCGATCGCTCAGTCCACGCTGCTTAAAGTGCTTGAGCAAGTCACGCGCCACATCATCCCGCTCATTTGGCTTGATTTGGGCGATCGCCTTCTGCAATTCAGGCTCCATCTGGCTGGAAGGAATTCGCTCAGAATTAAACGAACGGCTAAACAGTTGTCGTCGCTCATCTCGCGAAGACCGCTGGGCAAAGTCATCGAAGCTTTGATAGCTCTCTGCAACTTTTGTAGAATCACTGTCCAAAGACTCTACATTACCCTTCGCCAAATCATCCATAATTTGGCGCTTGTACTCATTACTACTTGTCATGCAAATGACCTCGTTTTCAAAACCTTTTGGACTTCCTAAAGGATCGCCCTTTCAAGCAGTTAAGCTCTTGTCAAAACTCAGACCCGATCAGGCTTTAGGCTACTGATACTCAATCTGATGGGACTGGTTATCGTACTTCGCGGTTAAAATTAACTGCTTGTCGGGGGCATACATCAAGACTGTCAGGTTCCGGTCTGGGAAATTATTGTGAAAGCCTTGTACCAGCGATCGCGCTAGAGTACGAACCTCAGCAGGACGAACCTCTGGTGAGATAACCGCACCCAGCTTATCGTTGTCTCGCACGTAAGCATCTCGGACTAACCCACGACTAGTTTGGATGACCCAATCTCCAAAGCTTTGTCCGGCGGCTGTGTTTCCCGTCTCAAGCTGAGAGTATGCCACGTTTGGCTGACTAGCAGACGGGCTTTGACGAGCTTGAGTCGCAGTACCACAGGCTGTCGTAAACGTGAGTACTAGAGTTAAGACTAAAGCCGTCAGGACTTTCCGACCATGTTGAAGAAAACTCATCAACATCTCCTATTAAAAACTGACTTCAACAGTACATCATATCGACTGGAAAAAATCGAAATTTTGTAAGCCTGGGTAGGCACGTCACCTACCCATAACTCTAAACGCTACCTAAACTTACGTTTAGTCAATTGCGCGCTTAACAGAATCTTTCACATCCTCAATGGAATGACGAGCTTCAGATTCAGTTTGCTTCGCTTTGCCTTCGGCTTTATCTTTGGGGTCGCCACTCACGTTGCCCATTGCTTCTTGAGCTTTGCCCTCAATATTTTTGCTAGTGGCTTTTGCTCTATCTTCTAAACTCATAACTATGGCCTCGCTTTTGCTATTTTTGCCTGCAAAGTTGGAAATAACTGCAATCAAGCAGATAGGTAATCCGAACTTTTTCTTGACATAGAGTTAAGGTAACTTCTCACCTTATTACTTTGATAATATAGTGTAAACCTCTTACAATCATCTGCCTGAAGTTATAACTCAATGTTGGTAAATTCTTTTGTGAATCTATTAGCTTTAACTCAGTTCAAAAGATTAATTAGTAATATAGCAGTCCTATTTGATTTGTGAAAAAGATAATTCATGAAAGTGCCCGCCCTCCGACGGGCACTTTCATGAATTATTTAGGATCGCTATACCAATCGATTGAGTTTGCTTAAAATCTATAGGATTGTGTAAAAAAAATTATCCCCTGAGAGCGATGCAGATTTTACGTGAGACTCTTATCCTCCTGAGTGAGGAAAAGTTGGTAAGGTCTTCAAACCCATCAAAACAATGGCTTCTACAAAAAAAGGACAGATTGCGCTGATCTCTGTTCATGGCGACCCCGCTGTGAAAATTGGAAAGGAGGAAGCGGGTGGACAGAACGTTTACGTTAGACAGGTTGGAGAGGCACTAGCTAAGCAGGGTTGGCAGGTCGATATGTTCACTCGACGAACCGAGCCAACTCAGGAAGCAATTGTTGAACACAGCCCTGGCTGTCGTACAGTTCGCCTTATGGCTGGCCCGCAGAAATTTGTAGGTCGTAACAAGCTGTTTGAATACTTACCGGAGTTCATGGAAGCGTTTTTGAGTTTTCAGCAGCAGGCGGACGTGGTTTATCCATTAGTTCACACCAACTACTGGCTCTCCTCTTGGGTTGGAATGGAGCTAAGGAAGCATCAACCGATTAAGCAGATTCATACTTATCATTCTCTAGGAGCGGTAAAGTATCAGGCAGTTACAACTGTTCCTTTGATTGCCAGTACTCGTTTAGCCGTTGAAAAAACCTGTTTAGAGACGGTAGATTGCGTAGTCGCCACCAGTCCTCAAGAACGGGATCATATGCGATCGCTCGTTTCCACGAAAGGCAATGTCGAAATCATTCCCTGTGGAACAGATATTCAGCGCTTTGGTGCCATCGATCGCCCGATCGCCCGACAACAGTTAGGACTTTCCCCAGATACTAAGGTCGTACTCTATGTCGGGCGGTTTGACCCGCGCAAAGGAATTGAAACGTTGGTGAGAGCGGTCAATCATCCCGAAGTTCGGCAGCATTCTGATTTCAAACTGATGATTGCAGGCGGCAGCCGTCCCGGACACAGCGATGGAGAGGAGCGCGATCGCATTGAGGGAATTGTGAATGAGCTAGGGTTAGGCGATCGCACCGAATTTCTCGGTCGGCTAGACCATACTCAACTTCCCACATACTATGCAGCGGCAGATGTTTGCGTAGTGCCGAGTCATTATGAGCCGTTTGGCTTAGTGGCGATCGAGGCGATGGCAAGCGGTACGCCTGTAGTTGCAAGTGATGTAGGCGGGCTACAGTTCACTGTTGTTCCAGAAGAAACCGGGTTACTAGCACCTGCTCAGGATGAAGATGCGTTTGCGTTCGCCATCAGCCGCATTTTGGCCGATCCAACCTGGCGCGATCAGCTAGGCAAAGCCAGCCGGCAGCGAGTTGAGTCTTGCTTTAGCTGGGATGGAGTCGCCGCTCAACTGGGCGACCTCTACCTCTCTCATCTCGACCCGCTTCACGGCAAGTTGCTTTCGGCCAGCGTGAGCTAACGCCAACTCTTTATAAAGTTGCATAGAACAAGGGGCTTAAGCCCCTTGTCGGCGTGGCGATCGCCTGATTCAGCCGCGTTGCCAAGCTCATATCTAAAACCAGCAATCCCGCGCTTCATGAATATTACACAAGAGTAGACAACACCCACTGGAATATGTTTATCTAGTCCTTTGGAGTAGTATTCCTGTTCTTGTTCTGAAGTCATCCTCGTGCCAGATCTGCCTCTTTCTGACCTGACCTCATCGGTTCGTGCCCAGTCTGATCGTATCAGGCAACCTCAATCGCAAGCAATTCGGGCGCTGCGGCGACCCCTTGCGGGTGTCTCTTCGAGATCGCCCGTGCCTCAACAGCGATGGCAGATTGCCCCCGAACAACCGCAGCAGGCAGAAAAGCTGGCTCAGACGACTCAGCTTTCACCGCTGCTGGCACAGGTTTTGATCAACCGAGGAATTGCGACAGCGGAAGCCGCTCAGACGTTTCTCAACCCGGAAGCGCAACTGCTGCCTTCCCCGATTGAAGAATTTCCTGACCTGACGATCGCCCTGGAACTGCTGATGTGGGCGATCGCCACCCAACAAAGAATTGCCATCTGCGGCGACTACGACGCAGACGGAATGACCAGCACGGCGCTGTTAATGCGATCGCTCAAATTCCTGGGGGCAGACGTAGACTACGCCATTCCCAGCCGAATGCAGGAAGGCTACGGCATCAACCAGCGGATCGTAGAAGAATTTCACGAAGAAGGCGTAAAGTTAATTCTGACCGTAGACAACGGCATCGCCGCCTATGAACCGATCGCCAAAGCCAGAGAACTGGGGCTGATCGTCATCGTCACCGACCATCACGACCTTCCCGACCAGCTACCGCCTGCTAACGCCATTCTCAACCCCAAGCTGATTCGCGAAGAGTCGCCCTATCGAGGCGTGGCAGGAGTTGGTGTGGCTTACATCCTGGCGGTTTGTCTGGCTCAATGCCTGAAGAAAACGCAGGACTTGACTACGCCGCTGATCGAGCTTTTTACCCTCGGCACGATCGCTGACCTGGCTCCGCTAACTGGGGTCAATCGCCGCTGGGTCAAGCGAGGGCTAAAGCTGCTGCCCAAGTCAAAACTGATGGGCGTAAAAGCGCTGATTCAGGTGTCGGGGTTAAGCCATGAGAAGGCGCTGAAGCCAGAAGCAATCGGGTTTCGGCTGGGGCCCCGAATCAATGCAGTCGGGCGGATCTCTGACCCGCAGGTGGTGATTGAGTTGCTTACGACTGATGACGAGGGGCGATCGCTCGAACTGGCGATGTCCTGTGAACAGGTCAACCAACTGCGCCAAAAGCTCTGTGAACAAATTGAACAAGCGGCGATCGCCTGGTGTGAACAGAGCCAGTTTGAGCCGCAGCGCGATCGCGTCCTGGTGATTGTGCAACCCGACTGGCATCACGGTGTAATCGGCATTGTCGCTTCACGACTGGTTGAGCGCTACGGCGTGCCCGTTTTCATTGGCACCTATGAAGACGACGCGCAAGCAAAGATCCGGGGATCAGCCCGCAGCATTCCCGAATTCCATGTGTTTGAGGCGCTTCAGTTTTGTGGAGACGTGCTGGAAAAGTTTGGGGGGCATCGGGCGGCAGGGGGCTTTTCGCTGGAGGCGGCAAAGTTAGATGGGTGGCGATCGCGCCTTCAGCATTATGCCAACCAGCAGCTTCAGCCCGAACACCTCAAGCCTCTGGTTTCAGTCGATGTGCAGGCTGACCTGAGCCAGCTAACCCTGAGCCTATATCAGCAGATTGATGCACTTCACCCGTGCGGCATCGAAAACCCCGACCCGATCTTCTGGACACCCAATTTGCGCGTCGTCGATCAGCAGATGATCGGGCGAGAACAGGCACACCTGAAGCTAACCGTCACCCAGGATGGAGAAAGTCCGAGAAAAATGAAGGCGATCGCCTGGCGTTGGGGCGAATATCATCCGCTGCCAGAGCGAATTGACGCGGCTTATCGACTGCGTTTGAATGAGTGGAATGGCGAGAAAACAGTCGAGCTAGAACTTGTTGGAGTCAGGCTGCCTGAGGATGTTGACTTGCCCCCAATGCTGTCCAGTAGAACGGCCGCAAACGGAGCGACTGTAGACGTAACGATAGAGGGCAATGACTTAAACGGGCGATCGCCACTCCAACCCTTTCTCCGGCTCAGGCGCTGTCCAAAAA
>JAAUTN010000528.1 GCA_012031415.1 Leptolyngbyaceae cyanobacterium SM1_4_3
CAATCGGTTTAGGTTTAACAGTCATACGGCTCCCCCCTTCATCCCTCATCTTTCATCCTTTTTCTGCCTAACTGACATACAAATTGATGATCAGCGTCAGCAAAAACGTCAACTGTGCTGCCAACGCAAACAGGTAAACGATTGCTCTTGTGCGAAAGACTGATAGCAGCAGTCCAATATTTTTTACATCGACCATCGGGCCAAATACCAGAAATGCCAGCAGTGAACCACTGGTAAAGGTGGAGGCGAAGGATAGAGCAAAAAAGGAATCAACTGTTGAGCAAATTGACACAACCCACGCTAACAGCATCATTGCCAGAATCGACGTAATTGGGCCTTGCCCCAAACTGAGAATCACCTCGCGGGGAATAGCTACTTGAACAGTGGCGGCGATCGCGCTTCCTAAAATCAGCACACCGCCCAGTTCGCGCAATTCCTGCACTACGTTGTCTAGCATCATCTGGAGGCGATCACCCAGCGGCTTCGTTGTAATCGAGCTAGCCGCCAGAGCCGCCTGCATTCCAACTGCCTCCATTCGCATCGGTTGTCCTGAGGAGTTGAGCAGGAAGGTGCCCGATTGCAATAGTTCTGAGGCAGGTTCTGTGGATTGGACAGGTTTACGACGCGATCGCCGTCCCAGCCTTCCTTGCGGTGCAGCCATCGACTGCGCCACCGTTGGCTGCAATAGCGGTCGCAAATCTGCCTGAGCGCTAAACACCCAGCCGACAATCGTGGCAATCAGCAGCGAAAACCCAATTCGCAGAAACACGATTTCTGGCTGGTCGCGAAATGCTGTCCAGGTTGCCCAAAATACGATCGGGTTCACCGTTGGCGCTGCCAGCAGAAAGCCAATCGCCACCGAGGAAGGCGCACCCTGCACAATCAGCCGCCGCGCCACAGGAACGTTGCCGCACTCGCACACCGGAAACAAAAAACCCACCAGGCTACCCGCCAGCGCCCCCAGCAGCGGATTTCTGGGCATCGCCGCCACCAGCTTGCGCTCATCCACAAACAGCAGCAGCGCACTGGAAAACACCACGCCGATTAGCAAAAACGGGATTGCCTCAACCATCAGACTAAAAAACAGGGTCAGGGCATTGTTCAACTGGCTCATTCAGTCCGCTCACTCCTCGCAGTGTCTTCAGCCATCCGTGATCCCCGTTGAGGGTACAGACAGCCATTGTACCGGATCGGTATAGACACCTACGCCCTTTATCTCTCAGAGTCAGGATAACCTGAATAAAATCGGCTCAATCATGACCCATAACTGCCATGCGAATCGCCTTTATTGTCAACCGCTTTCCCCTACTTTCGGAAACTTTTATCCTGAATCAAATCGTTGGCTGCATCGATCGCGGTCATGAAGTGGACGTTTATGGCATTAAACCTGCTGACTTATCCAAACTGCATCCCGATGTCGTTCAATATAACCTCTTGGAGCGCACCTATTACCGCTCTCGCGTTCCTGAAAATCGGGTCAAAGAAATTGCCAAAGGGATAAAGCTGTTGCTGGCTGATGGGTTTAAGCATCCGGCTGTAGCTTGGCGATCGCTCAATCCTGCTCAATATTGCGAACCCCCTGAACTGCTGTCGCTGCTTTATGCTGCTGTGCCCTCACTCGGCAAAGCACCCTACGACATCATTCACTGTCAGTTTGGCAACCTGGGACTACTGGGAATGGCACTGCGAGACATTGGAGCCATTCAAGGAAAGCTGATTACGACCTTTCGCGGTAATGACATTAGTGAGTATGTCAGACAGCACGGCGAACACGTTTACGATCGGCTTTTTCAAACGGGTGACTTTTTTCTGACGAATTGTGACTTCTTTAGAAACCGTTTGCTCAAGCTCGGCTGCCATGCCGATCGCGTCTTAGTACATCGGTCGGGGATAGATTGCGATCGCTTCTTCTTCCAGCCGCGCCGCCTTGCCCCTGGTGAGCAGGTTCGCGTTGTGACGACTGGACGACTGGTAGAAAAAAAGGGAATTGAATATGTGGTGAGGGCGATCGCCAAATTAAGCAAAACTTATCCCAACATCAAATACGACGTAATTGGCGATGGGCCATTGCGTGAGAGCCTGGAGCAACTGATTCAAGCGCTCAACGTCCGCCCGTTTGTGGAACTGTTGGGCTGGAAACAAGAACGAGAGCTAATCGAAATTCTCGATCGCTCGCACATTATGGTTGCCCCCAGCATCAGCAGCCGGAACGGAGATCAGGATGCGCCCGTCAACGTGCTTAAAGAAGCGATGGCGATGGGCTTACCCGTCATTGGCACCCAGCACGGCGGCATTCCTGAACTGGTCGAAGACGGCAAATCTGGCTTCCTGGTTGCCGAACGCGATGTTGAGGCTCTGAGCGATCGCCTGGAATTCCTGGTGACACACCCAGACCGCTGGATAGAGATGGGAAAGGCTGGACGCGCCTACGTTGAAACCCATTACAACAAAGAGAGACTGAACGATCGTCTAGTTGAGGTCTACCAAACTGTGCTGGCTTGAAACAATTTCCAACCCTAACTCTACTGCCTTCAGTTAGAACTATGCCTGAAACCCTACTTTATCCCGTCAGCCGATTTGACAAGATCGCCCCCATGCAGCTACATCTGGCAATGTGCTTCAGTTTAGATACTCATGAAGCCTCAGAAACTCGCATGACTCAAATCACGCTGCCCAAAGTTTCAGTCATCGTGCCGATTTACAATGGCGAACAGGACGTGCCCGATCTGGTCAAATGTCTCCAGGCACAAACTTATCCCGCCGATCGCGTTGAATATTTGCTGGTGGATAACGCCAGTAGCGATCGCACTGCCGAGATCATCAAAGCCGCCGAAAGTGAGTCCCAGACACGCGGCATCACCTTGCGCTATCTCAGTGAAACCGATATTCAAAGCTCCTATGCCGCCCGCAATAGAGGCATAAGAGCCTCTATTGGAGACATCTTGGCTTTCACCGATGCCGACTGTCGCCCTAAATCTAACTGGTTGGAATCACTAGTCAACGTTTTTGAAGATGAGAAAGTAGGATTAGTCGTGGGGGCGATCGAAGCTCTGCCCGGTCAGTCACTTTTGGAACAATATGCCGCCCGCAAAAAAATCTTGTCTCATGAAACCGCTCTGGTACATCCCTTTTGTCCTTTTGGAAAAACCGCAAACCTGGCTACCCGTCGTTTAGTGTTAACCGAAGTCGGGCTATTTCGCTCGCACTTGACGACAGGCGGCGATGCAGATTTTTGCTGGCGGGTGCAGCGTCAGAGCAACTGGAAATTTAAGTTTACCGAAAAGGCGATCGTCCAGCACCGCCATCGCACAACCCTTCCCGACCTGATCAGCCAGTTTCGTCGCTATGGTCGCTCTAACCGCTACTTACACGAACTGCACGGTATCGACCTGATGAAAGAACTTAAGTTTTATCAGTATGGCTATCGACTCAGCCGCTGGCTAGTCAAGGAACTTCCCTGGGCAAGCATCAAAGCACTCTTGGGTAAAGCGGCCCCGGTTGATTTGGTGATTCCACCTATTTATCTGATTACCGTTCGCGCTCAAATTGAAGGACAACGAGAAGCAAAACTGCCAGAAAAAGCCTTGCAGATTGAGTACCTGTGATATCTTTCTGCTTGAAAGCTCTGAAAGCACTCAAGCACTGGAACTCACTACACTTCAGATAGAACGAAGAGCATCCAATGCAGTTAGCCCTCACCTTAAAAGCAATGGCGTTACTGAATGCAGGGATGATCTATCTGTTCCGGTACCTGTTGTAAAGGCAAACGGACGTTCGTCCCTACGAAAATTTATTCCTTCAGTCAGTATCTCTTGTAAAGGCGAACGGACTTTTGTCCCTACGAGAATTCATTCCTTCAGTTAGCAACAGCAAAGCAATAGGCTGAACTGCCAGGAGAACGAATCAACTCGTAGAGATACTGAATCAACCCGTTGAGATACTAGACTTGTTGGGAAATAAGGGATAATTGATAGCATTGCCCGGTGCTGTTCCAATGCTAGATCTCGAACGTATTCTGCGAAGTGAGCGTCTGCTGCGAGCGATGACAGGACTTAACCGCAAAGCGTTTGAAGCACTGTTGCCCAGTTTTACAACAGCCTACGAGCAACGTCAGATGAAACCGGCGGGAGAATGCAAACGTGCCCCTAGAGGAGGACGCAAAGCGACCTTACGA
>JAAUTN010000529.1 GCA_012031415.1 Leptolyngbyaceae cyanobacterium SM1_4_3
TCTCTTCAACTTCTATTTCCAGAATAATCGCCCACTCTCGTAAAAACTGGCCCACGTAAACCCAGGAAAATTGTATTGTTATAAACTGCTAATCCTTCAATATCAAACCCATTTTCCTTAGAAGGAATACAGTTTGAAAGGAAAGGTCCTAAGTGGCTATCTGTCTTTAATGCTTCAGTTAGGATATTACCTTCATCAGTTTTTTTAAGACAGGCGGCTGTACAAGTTTTTTTAGGGTGGGTTGGATGGGGGCAAGATTTGTGCAGCTTCTTCTCTGAAAACGGAATTCGAGCAATTGTATAGCGGTTGAGTTCAGTTTTAATTTCTGATAGTTTATGAATATCTTTTTCGAGATTTTTCCCCTTTGTTTTCTTGCGCTTGGTGCTGTGTGAGCCTGTGAACCAAAGGTAAGGTTCGTTGTAGTCTAAACCTTCAATGTCAATTTCACTGTCCTGGTCAAATAGCTCGATGAAGTTGGCGATCGCCACCGATTCATGTTCACCAAAAACATGATGATCAACTGGAAATAGCCGCTCGATTGTAGTCAACTCATCAGAGCCAATCCAGAGGCTACCATCGGGGGTACAAGTAACCGCTGACATTTCTGCTAAGAGGTTGCTGGAAGCATCCCCAAATTGCAGCAACAGACGGCTGAGTAGGAAGGGTTCTATCACTTTTAAACTCATTTCCACAGCTAATAACTTAAGCGCAAGGACGGTATCCTCACGCTTAAGTTTACAGACAAATTGAACGATATTTATCGAGTGGATATCGAGTGATATCTGCGATCGCCATCTACGCAGGGTTATCGAGCTTATCAGAAGCGTTGTCCAGCGCACGCTGCGTATCTCTAACTGCTTTGTTAGTTCTGCCTCTTACATCCTGAACAACATCAGCCGCCCCTTCACGGGCTTCACCGATGTTGCGGCGCAAATTGCGACTCCCTTCTCGAACACCTTGCTGAACTTCTTCTGTCGTTTGTTGAGCCTGCTCACCTAAGTTGCGGCTACCTTCTCGAACCACATTACCTAACTGTTCAGGAGCTTCTCTTGGGTCGTCAAACCCCCGACGGATATTACGCTCTGCATTATCAACTAGCCCTTTAGCCTTAGCTTCTGCGCGGCTGGTGTTAGCGCGGGGATCGACGTTGCTGTACTCGTTCATGCCGCCCTCATTCGGTTGAGTCCGCTTGTAAATCTCCATTTGAGGAGCGTTACCTGTGTAAGAGCCTTCGCCCGAAACTTTGGGAGCATTTGGAGTGCTGCTGCAAGCGGTACTTAACAGCATGGAGACACCCGCTAGAAAAACAACTACCGCTCGAACGATTTGAGTTCGCTTGAGAGCAGAAAATACCTTGTTCATAGAATTCACTCCGTTTATTTTGACTTTGATTTGAATCAACAGCTTGATCGGAATTCAAACAGTTTTAAGTGACAATAATCGATTTGCAAATTAACTGATGCAACCGATATCTACCGAGATTTATCGAGCAAAAGCAGGGTTGCGCTGCAACTCAGGCTGTTCAGCAGCAGACTCTCCCATATCAGTTAAAAATTCAGAGGCATCTTTGAATGCTTCGCCAGTTCTTTCTAAAATTTTTGCATCTGGGTCATTGCGATTGATGCTGAGCTGACGACGCGCAGGAATCTGCTGAGCTTCTCTTTTTAGAATGTCTGAGTCAACCGGCCCAATGTCAGGATTTTTAGTTTCTGTTGCGCTTGAGCCTGGGTAAAGCAAATCTGAAGCGTTGCTTTCAATTCCACTGTTTGCAAGTAGATAACCAGAGTGAAGAGGTAAGCTAGCGCGATCGCCCTGCCGATTGCTTTGATTAACAGCGGGGTCGGTACTCATGCGGTAGTTTGTATAGCCGTCTCCCCCCCCTTTATGAGGGTTATTATTTCCGCCCAACTGAACGGGAGGATTTTGGGGACGGGCACCTTGCATATTGCCAGTGTTACAAGCAGTGGTTAAAAACAGCGCCGCTCCGACAATCAGAACAGAGAGGATTTGTCGTAGCCTCAACTTCTTGAAAAACGAAAATAGTCTATCCACGAAATGCTCCTTGTCACAATCTTTCCTGCGGGTCTTAGTTCAGGAAAAACATCTTTTTTGTTTACCTGCTAAAGGTTACGAATATAAGAGTAATGACTCCCTCTAGCAAAGGTCACATTCGTACTCTGTTTTTCATTTAGCTTTCTCTAACTTCAGGAAGATTCTAGCTCTACCCCGTTTTGCCGCAACTTCAGGTAGGAATGACTTTCACCAAAAAACAAAACAAGGGGTTTAACAATATAAAACAAGGGGCTTAAGCTCTTTGTTTCTTTAAAAATATAAAACAAGGGGCTTAAGCCCCTTGTTTCTAAAAGGATTAGCTTGAGTTAAGGAAACCGACAACACCAGTTCAACGACTGTTCAACTAGCTAGTTGACTAACAAAACTCCTAAAACCATTGGATACACAGTAGGTTAGGTGAAGCCAGGTTAGGTGAAGCATTGCAGAAACCAACAGAATTGAGGCAGGAGTTGGGTTCCGCTTTGCTCCACCCAACCTACATCAGAAGATTTGTCGGTTAGCAGTTGACACTCACCTAATCACGGTTGGTTAGCTTCTCTAAACCCCGCTTAACCTTATCTTCTACAGTGTCAGCATTTGCATTCTCAGGGCTATACATATTTTCTTTGTTTGCTGAACCCTGGACTTCATTAATTCCCTCGTTAGCTTTTTTACGGGTTTCTTCTCCCGAAAGAACGCCCGTCCGTAATGAATCTTCTGACTCTCCGTAAATTTCATTCAGTGGCTCTTCACCTTGTTCAAGTCGGCTTGAACTATCCAATGTTAGAGGCTTACTGTAGGCAGGATAGGCATAGGAAAACATCATCAAAACACACGCAAAGGCAATCGCCAGAAAACGAACTGGGCGCAGTGCAGATAAGTTAAAACGAGTCAAACGCATATAAACTCCTCGTTAATTTCAGAAGTGATAGGGTAAGAGCCAAGTGGCAGTGGAAACGTAGCAGACCTAAATTTCAACGCGCACAGTTGGGTCTTCCACCATTGCCTCAAATTTGACTGTTTGCTACATCTACACTCAGTTAGATTTCTGGCTGGGAGAACCCTAGATAGCCGCGTGGGGTGATCATCCAGTTGGCGTAGGTGCGACTACTCTGATTGCCGATGAGAACCGTTGTCAGCATATCGACCGAGGCTTCCAGGAACTCTGCCAGGGTGGTCAGGGTGATCTGTTCATCCTGACGGTAAGCCGAACGAACAATCGCAACGGGAGTATCAGGAGCGCGATGCTTCAGGAAAATCTGTTGGGCGATCGCAATTTGTTCGGTACGGGTCTGCGATCGCGGGTTATAAAGCGCTGTCACAAAATCTGCCTGAGCCGCTGCCATCAAACGCTGTTCAATGACGCTCCAGGGCGTGAGTAAGTCGCTGAGGCTGATTGCACAAAAGTCATGCATCAGCGGTGCGCCAACCCGCGAAGCTGCTGCTTGTAGGGCTGTAATCCCTGGGAAGACCTGCACAGCAGGCGTTTTGCCATCCCAACAGAGCGATCGCAATTCTTCCAGCACCAGTCCCGCCATGCCATAGATACCGCAATCGCCCGATGAGATGACTGCAACCGTCAGCCCCCAGTCTGCTAATTCAATGGCCCGCTGGGCCCGCTGGCGCTCCTGGGTAATCGGTAATGCCTCCACAATCTGTCCTGGTCGCAGCAAAGACGACACTAACTCGACATACAGCGTGTAGCCGATCACCACATCCGCCTGAGCGATCGCCATCTGAGCCGCTGGGGTAATCTGGTCAAGCTGTCCTGGGCCCGTACCCACCAGCCAGAGTTGACCTATGCGCCCGGTGTATTCCCGGTCTGCCTGGGCGATCGCCACTGTCACGGCTCCGGGTTGGTGTTCACTGCGAATAATCTGCTTGGAGACACGCAGGGAAGTAGGGGTGGAGAGCAGAGGAAGAAAGACTTCATCTCCTACTCCCTCCTTCCCAATCTTTAGCTCCTCTGTCTTTACTCCTAGCTCCTCTGTCTTTACTCCTAGCTCCTTGTCTTTTACTCCTAGCTCCTTTGTCTTTTCTCCTAGCTCCTTTGTCTTTTCTCCTAGCTCCTTTGTCTTTTCTCCTAGCTCCTTTGTCTTTTCTCCCATCTCCTCTGTCT
>JAAUTN010000530.1 GCA_012031415.1 Leptolyngbyaceae cyanobacterium SM1_4_3
GGCCTCGCTTTCGCTGCGGCGTTTGCTTATCGCGGTTCGGCTTCTTGGGGCCATCTGACGACGGCGGCTGAGAACTCGTTTCACTGGTGCGTTCGCTCAGCTTTCTCAGTTTCTCGTTGAGGCTCTCCAACTGTTCCTCTAGCTCTTTAACCCGCTGCTTCAGTTGCTCGCTCTCAGCGCGTTGCTCGCAGTAGCGCTCAAACCAATACCTCGCCCCCTGCTCTTCAGGGTCGATTTCCGAGAGGTTGGGTTCTCGATGCGGTTGAATCGTCATGCCCCTTATGCTACAAACATTTGCTCCATTCGCAATAGGTCAGCTTTGTTGCAATGACTAATTACATTCTACGGTATCAATTTCATCAGCCTGTGCTGGGTAGGATTGCTTCAGCAATTCAGCGACTTCTTGCGCGATCGCAACCAGAGCATCATTAACGGGAGAATCAGGTTGAGGGGTAACCTCATGCTCGGAATCGGGCTTGCCTTGTAATATTGAATGCGTCATCGGATCATTCTCAATGAAATACTGATTTGTAATCGGCTGGATTAGAGACCTCGGCGAGGTCACTGACCACCCTTTTGGTGGCTCTGGGAAACGGGGCGGGGTGATTCTTCATGTCTGAACAACCCAAAAACGATCGCCAGGAACACGGGGATGGCAACCAGCACCGATAGCGCTCCGTAGGTGATGTGGTATTCGCTGATTGTGAACAGGGCTGGTGTGGTCACGACGCTTCCAGTGATGTTGATCAGGAGTATGCCGCCGATGTTGTTCGCGAAGTGCGCGCCGATCGCAAGCTCGGTAGTGCCGTCGATCAATGAAACGATCGCATACAGCAGCCCCGTGCCGACGAAGAGGTCGAGGAACATCCCAACCCAGCCACTCTCCTGTGACTCTGGGTTGGCAGCGTGCGGCAGCGTGAATATCACAGCCGACACGATCGCTAGAAACACACGGTTAGACTAGATCAGGCTTGCGCCCTGTACGATGTACCCGCGAAAGAAAAGCTCCTCGGTAGTCGTCTGGATCGCGGTGAGAATCAGCGCGATCGGCACAAAGAGCGCGAACGTCGAGAGGTCGGAGAGGAAACCTCAAATATTAATGTCCACCTGCGGTCACTAGAGGGGGTGTTGCCAGGAGTTGTTGTTCCCAGGCCAGGGCCACCGCACTAGCACCGCCATGCTCAAGAAGAACATCTGATACACCGTTAGTTGTTTTTGTGCGTGCCCAGTCACGTTGCCATTCAGCCAGTACCGCCATCCAGTTGATTGGAATGGCACCCGCCTGAACCATACGGCGAACAGCCATGTCATGAGCTTCCGCAGTCACGCCGCCCGACGCATCGGTCACGATGAATACGTCATAACCCTCACCAAGCGCCTGAATTACTGGCATTGCGAGACAGATCTCGGTGTAAAGGGCAGCCAGAATAAGTTGCTGGCGGCCACTTTTCTTCACGATATCTGTAACGTTGGGATCTTCCCAGGTATTGATGAAAGTGCGGTTGATCGGTTTTTGATCAGGAAAAACATCCTGCAATTCCTTAAGAACAATGGGTTGACCGGCCCCCAGATCTTCGTAGTAGAGATCTATGGTTGCCGAATTTTCTTGACCGACAGTCACGTAAGGCATTGTCACCTCCTAATAAATACCGCTGAATACTGCATTAAATTCCTGTCTGACTTAACCGAAATGTAGTGGTTTCTAATGCTCGGCTTCTTTCAGATTCTTAAGACAAATTTTCAGATTCTTAAGGTGTTAGCGAACCTGTTTCGGCGTCATTCCAGTCAGGCGCTTGAACTGTTGCGTCAGATGGCTTTGACTGGAGAAACCAACTTGTAGAGCAATGTCGGCGATCGCTAAATCCGTTCTCTTTAACATCACTTTCGCCTGTTCCACTCGCTGTTGAATCACATACTGATGGGGAGGGATTCCCATTATTTTCTTAAATGAGCTGGCAAAGTAAGTCGGGCTGATATTGATCACGCTGGCCAGTTCAGCCAGCGATAAATCTCGATCAATATGAGTGTGAATGTAGTCAAGCACTCGCTGCAACTGGGTGTGAGTTAAGCCTCTGTTCTTGAATTCAATGGTTGGTGTTGGAATTGTTAGCATGGTTAAAAATTGGCAATTTGTTCAACAAAGCAGGCAAAAGCTAGCCATCAAAACTAGATGGCTTATCAGCACTAACGAAAAAGTTAGATATCAATGGTGAGCAAAGATCGGGAAGCTTAAGGACTTGCAGAAGTAACGGCTGCTGTCAACTCTGCTGTGTTCCAATGACCGGTATATCGATTGCCATTGATAAACAGGGCTGGAGCAGTTATTACTCCACTCTTCATTCCGCCTTCGATATCTTGATTGATGTGATCGATATGCACTTGTTTAGGCAACTCTTTGAGAAACTGAGGAATGTCAAGTCCTAAATCATTGGCGTACTCAATAAGATAACCGTTCTCCAACTTTTGCTGATGGTCAAATAAAGTATCATGCATTGCCCAAAACTGTCCTTGGACAGCGGCAGCTTCGGCAGTTTGGGCGGCCCGTTGAGCATGAGAATGAATTTGTGTTTGCGGAAAATGGCGGAAGATGAAGCATAAATAACTCTCTCCAAAAGAAGCACTAAGTTCTTGTTTGATGACTTTAATCAGCTTGTAAACGCTCGCACTTCTGGGGTCTTGATAGTCTCCATACATCACCAGCACTACCTTGGCACTCAGCACACCTTGAATCCAATCTTGGGTTGAAGGAGGTACAAGTAAGGAACTCTGGCTACTATGATCGTCGTTCATTTTTCTACATCTGCATCAAGCCTAGAACCTTGCCATGAACGCTGGGAAAATCCTTACGATTTAGGGCATTCCCAGCGTCAGCAATTTGGACGTAGGCTGAATAACTCTGAGATCGCAATTGCTGCGTTAGCGTAGGTTCCGCCAACGGCGAGCAAATTCCTCTAGAGCTGAGCTAGAAATCTGGGATTGCAACCATTCAAACGCCTCTTTTTGATAGAAATATTTCGATGGCTCGTAGTAAATGGCTGCATCAGTCAGTTGAATGGGTGCATTGCCACCTCGACGAAGGGCTTGCCAAGTTTGGGTGCCCACGATGCCATCTGCAACAAGTCCATTCTGCTGTTGAAACTTAAGCACTGCGGCGCGAGTCGCACTGCCAAAATCTCCATCGACTGTGATGTTGGCTCCTTTGGTATTCAGCAATTGTTGTAGCTTGCTGACAGCAGCACCAGAACTGCCTTGGCGTAGCGTTGGGTCTGTAGCTGTGGGGGTAGAGGTCATAGATTTATCTCCAATGTTTTAGGGTTGAAAATTCGCTCAGTTTTACCACTCTCAGGGAGCATGGTTTGCCTGATCGATGCACTTTTATTTGCATAAACTCAATATAGGAGATCGCTTTTAGGCCGTCGTCTACAGCAAGTTAAAATTTTTACAGTATAAATTAATAGAGCAACCCTTCCATCGCGGAGTAGAAGGTGGGTTATAACTCAAGTTAGAATCTCAACTCTATCGAGAATATATCCTATAAACAAACAATGCCGCGTTTAACGGCAACAATCACGGCCTGGGTGCGGTCGCTCACATCCAACTTATTCAAAATCCGATTGACATGAGATTTAACCGTGCCTTCACTAATACTCAAAGCATCAGCAATCTCGGCATTGCTCATCCCCTGTGCGAGTGAGCGGAGTACGTCTAGTTCTCTTTCACTCAGCTCTGGATTGCTGAGCCGCTGAACCAGCTTTGCTCCCACATCGGGCGGAATATACTGCTGACCCCGATGAACGGTGCGAATGGCATTGAGAAGCTCGTCAGGTTCAGTTTCTTTCAACAGGTATCCTTTTGCGCCTGCCTGCAATCCCCGATAGATATCTTCGTCACTGTCATACGTGGTCAATACAATAATCCGAGCAGATTTAGCAGTAGCACAAATTGCACCAATAGCAGCGACTCCTCCCAATTCAGGCATTCGCAAATCCATGAGCGCTACATCCGGTTGGTGTTCCTGAAATAAGGCGATCGCTTGTTCCCCATTTTCAGCTTGGGCAACTACCTGCATCTCCGGGGAATGGTTAATAATCGTGGCTAATCCTTGCCGAAAAATGGCATGATCGTCCGCAATCAGAATCCGAATTGGGGGTGTGGGGTGTG
>JAAUTN010000531.1 GCA_012031415.1 Leptolyngbyaceae cyanobacterium SM1_4_3
TCTCTCGAAAAAGGAGGCATGAAGTTTTGGCGCAGGTGAAAAATCGGCAGATAATTTTCTGTATTCAATTCCCGATCGAGTTGTTGAATCACTTGTAAAACTTCCTGATCGGTTTGGGTTTATCAGTTAGTTGATTGTCTTGCTCTACCGGCGTCGATGGTGATTCTGGAGCACTCATTGATTCTGCACTGATTGTTTGGACTGAAGTCCCCCGATATGCTTTTCGGAGGAAGTTCAAATAGTTCTGAACTAAACCCAAACTCACCAAACCCGTACTATTCAAACTATATTCATCTCTCAAACGATCGCGCCCTTCATCAGTTAACCAAACCTCTTTAATTCTGACCTTTTCGGCTTTAATAAAGCCCTTCTTTGCCAAATCTTGAATAATCGGCTGCCGGTCAGGTTCAGGGATTTTTGCATCTCCTGGGGTAATGGTTTTCTGAGCACAAGCCCGCAGCACTCGCAAATGCTGTTCCGATAGCGGCAGTTCAGAGTCTTGCTGTAGAAGCGCTTTACCCGCAGATTCAATGCCAAATTTTTGAATCTCATAGGAGTAGTCAACCATGCCTTGATCAGCCAACTCTCGACAAATACTTTCCCGTTCTGGCGCTCGTGTTTTTTCGCTGGGATTCAGTTGACCAATCGGGGCGCGATATCCTTCCTTGCCCAAAAGTTTCAAAATAAACTTAAACTTAGCTGATTCTGACACCTTCATATCAATGCCTCTACTGAGTTCCTGTGAAGCGATTGTACTGCGCTTAGATAGATTGCGCTTGAATGCACTGCGCTTGAAAAAAGTTTTCCTAGCGAACTTGCCCCCATCTCAGTTTGAATGAACGGCATAGACGCAGGGCGGCTTTTGAATCAGTCTAACGAAGTCTTCATCAATGAACGGCGTTCGCTTAAAGAATGAATTTTCAACTTGAATTTTCAACTTGAACAGTTGCAAACGGGAGCATGTCACCTTTTCATAGGCAATAGTGCTTAGTCAGTAGGCAGTGGTGAACCAATTAGCCCATTGAGGTAAGCACAGCGATGAGCTAACACTTGCGGGACATTCTCACGATTCCATTGCGCGCCTGAAATTTGTACTCGACGACCAATCTGCTTGATGGCGGATTCCACAGCCCCTGAACCAATCGAGTACAGTCCTTCTGCTGCAAAATATTCGTAATTCACAATGCGGTGGCGATGTTTGAGCAGATACTCACAAAAATTCTTTGCCTGTTTTCGTCTGCAATCTTTGAACAAGGCAATGGCTGAATCGACTTGACCCTGCCATAAAAGCGTCTGGGCTTGATTCAACCGTTTGATTGAACCGCCAACCTTGTGCAGATTTTCCACCAGATGATACCAGTCCAAAATCTCTAATCGTTGCCCAGGGGTGGCAATTTGGCTAATGATATTCCAGATGCCATCATGACCATCCCCTAAACAACCACAGGGTGAGCGAGGGATTGTTGATTGACCCAATCAATCAATTGAGGATTGTTTTGGAAATTAGCAATCATACCCTGGTCGGTGGCAATTGCTTTGTAATCTTTCCATTCACATGCCTCGCCTAAAGGCGTTCTCACTCTTACTTTTCCACCATCCACACTCAACTCCTCAATCGCCTGCTCAACCTCCGGCAACTCAAACGTCTGACGATGGACGATGCGCTGCTGAGTTTTGGCAGGAACCCGGATTCCAGTCAGGTAGGCGAGATCTCGTTCTGCCTGTTCGTAAGAAACAGTCGCACTCAGACGTAAACAACAATTCTCTAAATGTGGACTGACTTGACGATGCGCTAACACCTCCAGTTTCTCGGCTTGTTTTGTGGTAATTTCCAACTCTCCCAATGTGCTTTTCAGTTTTCGGGGTCGCCCTGAGATTGTTGCTGTAATCGTTCTAATAAAAAATTCCCCAACTCTGGACTCACATGCGCTTGAATCTTCTGTCTGACGGTCATTTCAATCCCTTCCAGCGTCTGTAAAGCATCAGGGTCGCTATCGTCATAGAGAATTTGGGCAATTGCTTGGAGATGGGCTTTGAGGGCTTGCTCTTGTTCGGGCTTCATAGTCTTAGTCTTATTAGCAGAGTGGATTGCTCTGATTCTGACCGATACCACCTATATTTTCCAGCACCCCAACCTCTTAAGCATTTTTACTCACTGCAAAGGTGACATGCTCCCGTTGCAAACAGGGTGTAAATAGGAAGAGTTATCGGAATAGAGGCTGAGCCGAAGTTTGTCAGCGAACCTCAAACCGAGTCGCAAACTGAATCCCAAAGCGCCGTAAGCAATCCCCGCTCTAAAGAGACGGGGCTTTAGCCCAAAGCTAGAAGCCACTCAGCAAAGGCAATTGCCCTACGAGTTGACAACTAAACCCCGGACTTTTAGGCAGGCTTACTGTCTGCCCCAAGAACGAAATGTTTATCGCAGCGTTGATATCCGCGTCATGTTCAAACCCACAATACCCACACTTAAACTGCTTCCCATTGCGATACGATTTACCCTTCTCAGGGTGAACGTGACCGCAACGGCTGCAAGTTTGGGATGTATAGGCGGGTGGAACAAAGACTACGGGAACCCCTGCAATTGCCGCCTTATAACCCACAAACAATCTGAGTTGATAGAACGCCCAGTTGTTGGTTCTACGCCGCTCAGCCTTGCTTCTAGGCTTTTGGTTCAGGCTTTCTCGAATACCAGTCAGGTCTTCAAAAGCAAGTGCAGCATTAAGCTGTTTCGCTTCCTGAACCAACTGCTTCGAGATATTGTGATTCAACCAACTCTGATAGCGTTGTTCTCTCCCTTTGAGCCTTCTCAGCAATCGTCTAGAACTGCGAGTGCGTTTGGATTGAACATTACTCCGAACTTTGGAGTATCGGTCACGAACGGATTGAATTTCTTTTCCCGACCACGATGCACCTGTGCTGGTAGTGGCAATATCTCTGCGACCCAAATCAACGCCTATTACTTTGGGAGTCTTGCCCGTGGGTGGCGTGTCAAGTTCAACCTACAAAGTTGATGTAATAGTCACCCTTGCGAGACTTACAAAGCGTTGCACTGGACAAGCTTTGCCCTCGCAGCAATGCAATCTGGTAGCCGCCAATAGACAGCTTAAATTGCACCCTGCCAGATTTCAGTGTCACTCCAACAGTTTGGCTCTCCTCAACATATTTGAACGTGCGAACATCCAGGCTGAGCGAGGTAGGACGGAACTTGTGGACTTGCTTCACAGCTTTAGCATTGCCAATCACGCGCCGAATTGCTTGGCAAACGTGGTTAGCCTTCAGTCCAGTAGCCTCTCTGACTGGCTTGTAAACCTTGTGATGCAGCTTAGTCGTGTTCCAGCAATGGTCACGCTTTGCCACTTCCAAGATTTGATTGCAAGCATCAGCGAATCCCTGCAAAGTCTGGTCTATTTCAGACCGCAACTCTACAGGGACTATCAGCTTGCATTTTACAGAGAGGGATTGAGTCATAGCCTAATTATAACTCATCCAGATCCACAGCGACTAAAGTCGCTTGACTCGTTTTTCCTCCCAGTTCTAAAGAACCGGGTTTCCAAACTTACCAGGTATTTTTATGAACTTTAGCTAAAATCGCAAAGACGGCTCCCAATCTGACCATGAGAAAACTGTGGATTTGGCTGGCAATTTTAGTAACGACGGCAGTTGTTGTTATCTGGCAGTGGCACGGATGGCAGTGGCACGGATGGCAGGGGCGACCCAACGCCTATCTACCGATCGCTCAAAGCCCAGTCCACCAGCAGCCCGTCCAAATGCCAATGGTGAAGGTTAGTTCAGAACGACTGTTCGCAGACGTGACAGCCCTTTCCTTTGTCCGTCACAGCAACGCCGATCGGCAGCGGGCGCGAGCTTACATCGACCAAGCCCTACAAGCAGCAGGCTGGACAACTCAACTGCACCCATTTGAAGGCGGCATTAATTTGTATGCCAACCGAGCCGGAACCCATCCTGGCTCAGGCAGCATTCTTTTAGGCGCACACTACGACACGGTAGAAAACTCTCCCGGCGCAGATGACAACGCAAATATCGTAGCTGCAGCGCTCACGCGTTATTTAGATTTCTTGCCAAAGCCAAACGGGCCCTTACCAACTGGACCCTTGTTCTTTGGCGGTGGCGCCGCAGCGGGCACTGACG
>JAAUTN010000532.1 GCA_012031415.1 Leptolyngbyaceae cyanobacterium SM1_4_3
GGTGGGGAGTGGGGGAGGTGAGGAGTGGAGATATCCGCCTCGTTACCAAGCTCCAGCTTGGTAACGGTGAACTGGAAGCTCCTGCTTCCTGCGCTAGAGCCGCTCAATCGCAGCAGCCCGTGGGACTTTTCTCGTTACAAGGCTCTGCCTTGTAATGCCAGTCTGGAGGCTCTGCCTCGCATACTTTACAGCAGCCCGTGGGACTCGTCGCTTCGTCCGGGAAGCTGGAGCTTCCCCGATGGCATGGCCAAGCTGGAGCTTGGCAACGAGTTTGAAACGAATTTAGATTGCTCTTTGAAACCTCTCCTAAGTTTGGCTGGGGGCTTTCTGAGTGAACAGAACGAGCAACCAGGCGACCAGCCAGGTACTCACGAAAGAGAGGAGAGACATCACAACGGAGTATTGCGGTTGGTAGGAATAAAGCTGGTTGATGTAGAGCGGGAAGGTTTGGAAAGACGAACCAACCAGAAATAGGGCTAACGTGAATTCGCCCAATACATAAGACAAAACCAGTAAGCCGCCGCTAATCACGCCTGACCAAACGCAGGGCAGGATAATTTCGACAAAAATTTGCCACCAGCTTGCGCCCAGGCTTTCAGCCGCTTCGGTGAGGGTGAGGACGTTTGCCCCTTGCAGGCTGTTTTCGATCGCCCGATACGCAAACGGCAGCGTCACAACGGCGTATGCCCCAATCAACAGGTAAGGAGTTCCGGTGAGCCGGAGTGGAGGAGTGCTGAAAATTTGAATCAACCCTACACCCAGAGTGACGGCAGGCACAACGAAGGGCAGCAGGGAAATGAACTCTAGCAGCGGCAGTAGCCATCTGGCTCTGAGGTATGCCCAGTAGAGGGTGAATGTGGTTAGAACCAGCGTTACGGCAATTGTCCAAAAACCAGCCAGCAGTGAGTTTCCCAGGAATTTGTAGAAGGCTGGGTCGGCAAAGGCATTTAGGTAGTACTGGAAAGTGATGCCATCAGCGGCTCTGGTGCTAAATCGCAGCAGTCCGACGATGGGCATCAGCAGGTAAAACACTAACCCCGCCAGCAGCACAACTTGCCAGACCCAGGTGCGAGGCTTGGCTTCAGGGAGAGCGGTGTTGGTTTGAGGGGGTTGGGCGACTAGAGACATGGCTTATTGCATTCTTGATGGAGTCGTTTACTGCATCCAGCGACGGGCGCGTTGGTTTGCAATGAGGTAGATGGTGACGGCGATCGCCAGCACCACCGTCATTTCAACCGAGAGAGCATTGGCTAACCCTGGATTAAAGCTGGTTTGCCCCTTAATCAAAAAGGTGATTTTGATCGTGATCAGGTTCAAAGCGCCACCCGCCAGGGCAAAGGCAGTCGCCTGTGCGCCAAACGCATTGGCAAACAGCAGCGCCACTCCGCCAATCATCGAGGGCAGCAAAATGGGAATTCCCACCCAGCGCCAAAACTGCGATCGCGTCGCCCCCAAACTCTCTGCCGCCTCCCGCCACGCCGAGCGAAACCGCTGCACCGCAGGCAGCATCAACAGCAGCATCAGCGGCCACTGAAAATAGGTGTAGGTGAGAATTAGCCCAACGTTGCCGTAGACTGTAAACCCGTTCTGGTAAGCATCCCAGCCCACCAGACGCAGCAGCTCCGTGACCCAGCCAGAGTTGCCAATTGTGGCAATCATGGCAAAGGCTAAAGGCACCCCGCCCCAGTTTGCCGCAACGCTAGCCAGAGTCAGCAAAGGGCTGGAGTTAAACGGTCCCCAGGCAAGGGCGATCGCCGTCACCGTTCCCAATACGCCACCCAGCACCGCTGTAAACAGAGAGATCATCAGCGTGTTGATAAACGCTCTCAGATATTCACCGCGAATGGTTGCCAAATAGTTTGCCAGCGACCAGCCCTGATCTGCCTTAAATGACCCGACCACCATGATCACAATGGGCAGCACCAGTAAACCGGAGAGGGCGATCGCCATCGGAGCCAACCCCAGAGCCGTAGACACCCAGGGATAGCGCAGCCAAAAAGAAGATTGCTTGAAAGTTGTTACAGCGCTGCTCATAAGGAAAAGGAATTATCTACCTAAAGGGGACAAGATCTGCGACTTCTTTGAGAAGTCGCAGATCTCAGCGCTCAGATCTGCTTATCTACTGCCCCAGCACCTTCGGCCCCCACTGCTCCTCAACGATCGCCTTCGCCGCATCGATCTTGGCCGTCTCCGTCGTCGCCGGAATCACGCTCTGATACTGAGCCGGGTCAGGCAGCTTTGCCTGAAGGTCAGCCGGAATCGTCAGCAAATCAATTAGAGTTGGGCGAACATAGCCCTTCAGCATTTCCAACTGTCCTTCATCCGAGAAGATAAACTCCTGGAACAGCCGAGCCGCATAGGGATGAGGCGCAACCTTGTTAATGATTTGGGCGTAGTTAGTGGCGACCGCTCCATCTGCCGGAATGACCACCTCGATCGCAGGATTTCCGGCAAAGGTATCCCGATCCGTCAGGGCGAGAAAATCAGGCTTGATCGCAATTCCAACCTCACCCGACTGCAACCCTGCCGTATCAGCCTTAGCAGGTGTGAAGCTACCTTTCTGCTTTAGCTGAGCAAACAGATCAATGCCCTTTTCAATGTCGTCAATGCTGCCGCCATTCGCATACGCCGCACCAATTACCGCCAGTAAAGCGCTGTTAGACTGACGCGGATCGCCGTTAATCGCCACCATGTTAGAGAAACTGCCCGACACCAGTTCATCCCAAGTCTTGGGCACCGAACCCGCCTTCGTTGGATTCACGGCAAACGCCAGCACACCGCCATAGTTAGAAGCCCAGTGCCCATCCGGATCTTTCAGGTTCTCAGGAATGTCATCCCAGCGTGAAACCTTGAAAGCAGCCGTTGCACCTTGCGCTTTTGCCTCCGGCCCGTAGACAATTCCCACGTCTGCAATGTCACCGACGGGCGCGTTTACTTCTGCCAAAAACTTTTGGATTTCTTCCGCAGAGGACAATCCGCCTTCTGGCTCATAGGTGCTGACGATGCCATACTCCTGCTCCAACATTGCAAAGCAGCCCTGCCAGTTTGCCCAGTCGGGCGGCATTCCGTATGCCCGCAGTTCACCCTCTGCTCTAGCCTTTTCAATAATTTCTTCTAGCGGAATGGTTACAGGCAGTTCTTCCCCTGCCGCTGTTTCATTTGAACCCGAACAGGACGTGACCTGTGCAATCAGCGCACCCGTGCCAAATGCCGCACACCATTTCAGGAAACGTCGCCGTCTGAGCAAAGATGCGTTTAGCCTGGAAAGATACTGCTGAGCATCATCCCGATAGTTCACCATAAAAGCTCCGTAATAATACTGTTCGATTAAGCTGGAAGTATCTTAAGGCGACGCTTCAGTAAAAGATGTTAAGTCGTGAATAAGAGGGTATTATCACTGACTTAAGACGTATCAGTTTTATAAAGAATTAACTTTTGTTGGAATAATTCCTATTAGCTTGTATGCAAGAAAACGTTGAAAATTGAGGACTTTAAGTTCTTCTGAGCAGAACTTCAACTGATGATTCTGATTGTTTCGGTATAGGTTTTGACCTGATTCGTCACAATGCATCAAAGAGAAAATGGGACAAGAATGTGTAAACAAATTAACAACGATTTGAAATTGATGGAAATCGCTAAATACTAGATCAGAACTTACGCATTCCCCTGTGAAACAAGGGGCTTAAGCCCTTTGTTAGCGTGGCGATCGCCTAACTCGCTCCATATGTGTAAATCCTGTAGAGCACGCAATATGCAACGTCCTCTAGCCTCTTGTGAAATGAGCATCTTGCCCGTCTAAATAGTCCTCTAGCCTCTTGTGGGATGGGCATCTTGCCCGTCCAAATCAAGCAGGCAAGATCCTGCTCCACAGGAAACCAGGATTTCCAGAACTTTAGTTGCACATCGTGTTAGACCATGAGGGTCTTTGAACGGTAGCGATCGCCTGTGTAGGGACATGGCATTGCCATGTCCCTACACAGGCGAATTACACATTAATAAATCCGCAATCCTAAGGGCGTAGCATTCGGCAGGTAGACCCTGGAATAAACCGAAGATTCTTGCCCGAATGCCACGCCCCTACGGTTTTGGGATTACAGAACAGATTTTCTAACTTATATGACAAAAATAATTTTGGTT
>JAAUTN010000108.1 GCA_012031415.1 Leptolyngbyaceae cyanobacterium SM1_4_3
TCTCCCCGACACAATTCACTGTGTTGAGCCGTTGGGCAGCGAACCTACCGTCACCTTTAACCTCTATGGTGAAACAGACTATTCCCAGCGGTTTGAGTTTGATCCTATCCATCACACGGTTCAAACCTTTTAATGTTGAAATTGCTCTGGCTACACAAAGATTCAGCGATCCTGAGATTAAATTGTTTTGACAGAACTATCCACGCTATAAAGAGCCTGTTGAGCCAAAATGTAGCGCGATCGACGCTCAATTCGATGTTCTTGCCAACGTAAACCGATGAGAGCCGTCATCGTTAACATATATCCAGGTTCTTCTAGCTGAGTGAAGATAAATCCATTAATCAGCACGGTAATCAAAATAAACTTACAGAAATCATCTATACAAAGTCGCTGCCAGATGATTGAAACGATGTAGAGATAAGCAGCCAATCCTAAGAAACCTGTATCTCCCCAAATGCCAGCCCAACCCCACAGCGGAGAGAAGAAACTGGAATCCAGATAGTATCCGCGCCAAGTTGCCCAAACAGCATTACTGGCAGGATGAATGGTGCCGCCCAGCGGCATTAACAGATATCCATAGTCCACCAACATCCAGCCGCCCAATCGTCCGATAGTGTGACCTGGCCCCAGTCCGAAAAACCAGTTCAGACCTGACGTATAGTAAGAAGGAATAATCCGAAATGGACCTGATTTGAGTACCGTTGCGTCTCCGTCCGGGCCATAGATCTCTGGTCTGATCCAGGTTTTGAAGGCTCTAAATTCGTACAGGTTTTGAATGCACCAATAGAGGACATAGCCAATTACAGCAGCAGCAATCAAATACTGCAATGTGACTCTGATATCCTTTACACTCAGCAAAATCAAGATAATCCAGGCCAGTAGAAAGACCATCAACACTTGTTTTGCATCGGCAGATACCAGTAGGAAAAAGGCGACTAGAACAATCGCTGATCGAATCCAGACTGGAACAGACTTGGCGCTGACAAAGTAATACAGACCGAAAGACATATAAACGAAAGCAGAAACGACGTGTCCGCCGCCTGAAATATAAAACACGCCCTGAATGTTGTCTTCTCTAGTCAAGTCAGCCTGGAGTTCAAGAATTCTCAGGTCTAGCAGAATTTTTTGCCCCATTGCCAGAATTAAATGAACCAGGGCAAAGCCCAGCATCCAGCGGCGAAAGCGTTGGAAGCTTTCTGCTGAAAAAGGAACGGAAATGATTGCCAACAGCAAAATATACCCTTCGACCAGCAGTAGGTAGCTGATGAATACATTAATCAGCCCCGCTTCATTTAATAAAGCACTGGCGGTCATGACACCCAGAAAAATGAGTAGTCCTACTAAAAGCGCGGCTGTAGCTGCGACTTGTCTCCGGTCTTTTGAGCGGGCTGTGATAATTACATAAATGCAGGCAGGTGGAACGATCGCAAAGTGAAGAAAGTTAACTGGTGCAGGGGCACCAACGGATTCAAGAATTCGAGGGAAAAAGGCAGTCGCAAAGGCGAGCAGCAGTAAAACGGAATTTTGCAGATATCCTTGCTTCTTCTGGTAAATCCCTGCTTCTACAGTCATTGATCTTCCTCTGCACACAGATTTTCGCAGGCGATGACGCGATCGCCCCTACTCACCCATTCATAATTCTCAATCTTGCTCCGGAGGGTTCGCGGGTTAAGGGGCGATCGCCTGTGCTTTAGAGTAAATTTCCAACAGCGTCGCGTAATTCTTCTGAGCCGTGTATTTTGCCTCAAATTCGGCGCGTGCTTCCTGCCGCATTTGAGCAAGTTGGGCTGGATTCTCTAAAACCCACTCAATTTGAGTTGCTAAATCGGCAGCATCTCCAGGGTGAAAGTGTAATCCGGTGCGACCTGAATCGACCAGTTCGGCGATCGCCCCAATCCTCGCTGCGATCACCGGAGTTCCCTTAGCAAACGCCTCAACCGCAACACGCCCAAAGGTTTCATACCACTTTGAGGGAAACACCAGCACGGTTGCTTCTCCCATTAAGGCATGAACCTCTGCCATCGGTTTGCGTCCTAACCATTCCACTTGCGGTAAGCGCTTTGTCGCTTCCACCACCTGATCAGCCAGCGGACCGTCTCCCACAATTTTAAGCGGAAGCTTTGCTCCAATCCGTTCCCAGGCATCCAGAAGGGTATCTAATCCCTTTTCAACCGAGAGCCGCCCGACAAACAGCGCATAGTTTCCCTGACCTGATCCGACACCCGGATCGGGATTCACAAAGTTGGGTTTCACCACGATCTTCTCAGCCGGAAGACCGCCTTCAATGAATTTCTGGCGGGCAAACTGCGTCAGCGCAATGTACAGATCAACTGCTTGCGTCCAGGTTTTCATCGCTCGGTGAACGGTCAGCATCGTGGCAACTCCACCACTCGCCACCACACTGCCCCGATAGCAACCGTGCATCACGCCCGCATAGGGAATCGGTTTTCCTAAACAGTCTTCACACACTTTCCCTTCTCGGAAAAACAGAGCGTTGGGGCAAAGCAGGCGGTAGTTGTGTAGGGTTTGGACGACTGGAATGCCTTCTGCTCTGGCAGCATAATAAACCGATGGGGAAATGAGAGGGAAGAAGTTCTGAACATGAACTACATCGCAAGCCGTTTCCACCAGTTTTTTTCTCACGGCTTGATAGGTTTCTCCTGACCAGATGGTGGTTGCTAGCATTTGTAGTTTGGCGATCGCCGCTACGCGATCGTTATCCTCCTCATACACCTCCACCGGATGCCCCATTTGGCGCAGCAAACTCACTTCAGCTTCGTAACACTCATCTTCGCCGCCGCGAATCTGATAGCGATTGTGAACAGTCATGATTCGCATGAGCGCTGTCTCTCTTTACAGGATGATGGTTAGATGGAGCCTTTAGATTGCCCTTGTAGCCTTCGTGGGATGGGTTAGCGATAGCGTAACCCATGCGGATATTGGGTTTTGTTCCTCTACCCAACCTACGGGTTACGCGCTGCGGGATACTGTTTCGGCATAAATTTGAGCCATGTGTTCCCCTCGGGCCCGCCAACTGAGCGATTCCCGAACTAACTGTTGCCCTGCCTGTGCCATGCGGGTGCGAAGTTCAGCATCCTGGGCAATTTGAGTCATTGCCACAGCTAAATCATTTACCGCCTGGTCAGGACTGTGCGCCGGAATTCTCAAACCCGCATCCTTAGAAACCAGAACTGCTGGCCCAGACAGATCCAGGCAAATCACTGGACGGCCCGCCGCCATTGATTCTAAACAAACCCAACCGCCAGAGTCGTGCAGACTGGGATGAACGAGTGCGTGACAGTCTTCTAGCTTGCCGAGCGTTTGTTCGCGGGGCAGACTGCCCCAAAACTTGGTTCGCTGAGCAATGCCTAATTCTTGAGCAAGGGCTTCCAGGGGTTGCCGTTCGGGGCCGTCGCCAATCACCCAATATTCAGCATCGGGCAAATTGGCTTTAGCGAAGGCGCGTAGCCCCAGGTGAAAGCCTTTCCAGTGCAGCAGTCTGCCCATGCTGACAAATCGAATGGGAGAATCACCGGGGGGGTTTGCACTGCGCCAACCGCTCAATATCAGACTCAGGTAAGCCAATTGCAGGCATAATTTGCACTTGGTCTACGCCCATCTTGTAAAGCTGCTGGGCGGTGTCCTCAGTAGTGGCTTGAATGATAGCGCTGCGCCTGGCCGTAAGCCGCACAAACGGATCGAGTTCACCCGCAATCCGAAATAGGTCGCGGGCGATTTCGTAGAGTTTGGCACGAGTGCTAAATTCTTGCCAGAAGGCTTTGGGAGCAACTTCTCCGCCCGCAACCGGACCCCAAACAAAGGGAATCGGCAGCAGGGAAAGGAAGCTGGGACTGGAATGTTTGGCAAAGGTGACGTGGTGAACCAGGTCAAAGCCAATTTCTTGATGGAGCCGTCGCGCCTCAAAATAGGCTTGAATTTGCCAAAGGTAGTGATGAAGCTGCATTGCGCCTGCTTGCCCCCAGCGCAAACTGTCCTTCCAAAACGGCAGCGTAAAGTAGACAAAGTGGAGATTGGGAACTGGGTCGCGGGCTAGCTCTACCTCGATCGCCGCTCGACTTTCATCGGGGCGGGTCAGGACCCAAACTTGGTGATAGCGGGCAGCCTCTCGCACCGTGTTCCAGCCGATTCCTGGTTCTGACCCTTTACCCGGTTCACAGGAGTAGGCAGATATCAAAATTTTCATAGGCGGGGCGACTCCTTTAGCAGCTTCTCGTAAATTTCAGCGATCTGTTCTGCTGTGTTTTCCCAGGTAAATGCTTTGACTCTTTCCAATCCTTTATTAACCAATTCCTGATAAAAACCCGGATCATTGTGTAAACGGCAGACGGCGTTGGCGATCGCCTCCCAATCTTGCGGATCAACCAAAACACCCGCATCTCCCACCACCTCCGGCATCGCTGACACATTTGCCGTAATTGCAGGCGTGCCGCAAGCCATTGCTTCTAACAACGTCATGCCAAACCCCTCATGCAGAGAAGGCGCAACCAGGATATTCGCCGCGTTATAAAGCTGAACCAGCGTAGACTTATCAGGATTGCCCAAATAAGTGATATGTGACTCAAGCCCTTCGGTTTGAATGAATGTCTTTTGTTCACTGTCAAAGTCTGCTCCTGCTTTCCAGAACAGCACAGGCAGCCCTTTTTGGCGCAAAATGGCTAACCCTCTGAGAATGGCAGAGATATTTTTGCGAGGATGATTTGACCCGACATTCAGCAGACAGATTGTTTCAGGCGAAATGCCCTGCTGCTGCCGAAATGACTCACTTTCATGCTTCGGTAACGGTCGAAAACCAGGTTCGACCGCATTGGGGACTACAGAAATTCGGGCTGGCTCAACGTTGAGAATCTGGGCTGTATCTTTGGCGGTGACTGCCGAAACCGTAACCACATGATCACAATCCTGAAGCCCGCGCACGGAATACATCCACATCCCGTTGCTGACAAAGGGCACTTTAACCGAGCCACGCAGGTTGTCTCGATAGAAAAAGTTGATCAGGTCATGACACGTCACCACCACAGGTTTTCTCACTTTCTTTAAGCCATAGACAATATGGGCTTCACTGTGGTCAATGATGTGAAAGATATCTGCCTTTTGCTGTCGAATAGTGCGCGGGAAGTTCCAAAACCGTTCGTAAAACTTCTTCGCTCTTAGAAACAGGGAGCGACTGGTGCGATCGAGGGGCAAAGGAGCAAGTTCTATCACTTCCCAGTCGGGGCGAACGGCTCTCAGTCCTGCCGCTATTCCGTCAGCGTAGACATCCATACTAAAATTGGGCATGGTTCGCACAATTACAATTCGCATCGCTCCCCTTTGATGGATATCAATTCTTAAGATTTCGTAGGATGCGTTAGCGATAGCGTAACGCATCGCTCAATCTCTGTCGGTGCGTTACGCTGGCGCTAACACACCCTACTGGTACTAAAGGAAACCGGATCGGAAGTCCCCCTTTTTAAGGGGGATTTAAGGGGGGATCAAACCCAGAATTGGCATCAAGGCGTTTTTACAGGAGTCCCTTCAATCTGCGGTGATGGATGTTTTGCCTGATTGGGCGATCGCTCCATCTCACTTTTGATTCTGCCGATGGTTTCCATCAGAGCATTTAGCTCACAGTTGAGGTCTTGCCCGCAGAACACTTCTCTAGCGCGATCGCTATACGCTTTCCGCGTCTCATAATCCGTGAGTGCCAACACGGCCTTGACCAGCGCCTCCACCTCACCACAGGGATAAACCAGTCCGTTATAACGATGTTGAACCGTATCACTGTAGCCCCAGTTGCCGCAGCGATCGCTCAAAATTGGCGGACAGCCCGCCGCCATTGCTTCAGAGATCACTAGGGGATGGGGGTCATTGTGAGACGTTGAGATAAATACATCCACCGCTGCGTAATACAGTGGCAGCTTGCTCTGGTTCACAAAGCCTACGTTCAACACTTCGCCATTCAAAGATTCTAGCCGTTGATTGATGGCATCGGTCAACTCACCCCCGCCAATCATGATGCCTCTAACGCGAGGGTCGATTTGATGAGCTTTGGCGATCGCCTCAATAAACTCAAATGGATTTTTACGCTCAATGTATTTACCCGTAAAGCAATACAGAATGGTGTCTTTATCCCAACTCAGCTTTTCGCGAATTTGCTGAATTTCATCCTGGTTGTGAACAATCGTTTTTTCGTAGCGATCGCGATCCACTGGATAGCAACCCCGCACCATCTTTTCATCGGGTACGCCATAGTGCCGCAGGTAAATCGCATTGTGGTCGCCACTGGAAACCCAGTGGTTTGCCAAACTGTACATCCAGGGATACAGCATCGACATCACAATCTTTCGCAGCCGACTGTAGTGATTATCGGTAATGATCGTTGCGTCATTCTGCATGATGATGGGGATGCCCCGTAGCTTACACAGCAGAATTGCCAGTCGATAGGAGTAAGTGTAAAAGCTGGGCAAAAACACCGCATCTACGTTTTGGCGCGTCAATCGGCTGATCAAACCTGGGTTGAATAATCCTTTTCAATCTTGTCGGCAATCTTGCCATCCCAGGTTTTTAAGAACTCATTGTGATAGCCGCCTGTGAGGTCAACGTCCCAGGGTTGGGTGCTACCGAGGTGGCGATCGCCGCTCACCTGGTTCTCATTGCAGAGATAAAAAGCTGAAACTGAAACTCCGGGCTGTTCATTTAACTTTTGCCACAGGGGAGCGTGGTGCTGAGTGGGGTGGGTAAATACAACCCCTAAACGAAATGTATCTTTCATGATTTAACTCACTCAACTCATCAACAAACGCAATTTGCTCAACGTCCAGCTAATCGGCTTCGGGCGAAACTGGGGAGCAAACAACCAGCTAATTGCAGGCTTGGCCAGCGGCAGCGGCATCACACCGACCCAGATAAACCACAAGCTAAAAATTAGGCGTTTCTGCCAGTTGTAGTCCGAATAGTTCCATAGAGCGCGAATGCCCCAATAGGTAAGTTCCAGGGGGCGATCGGAGGGCACCAGATGTTGATCAGGATCTAGCCGCAGCGAAGCCATACGCGACCAGACTCGCCCAAAAAAGCGCAATCCTAAATCGGCTGGCACTTCGTAGCCCAACTCACTCGCCCGCCGCTCTAATAGCTCACACCGCTGCAAGTCATGACGCACAAATCGACGGAAGCGATCGCCCGCTACTTCCGTCACTGCCCACTGGTTACTATCATGAATTCGATAAGCGCCCAGAGGTTCCTCAATTGCCCCAACCTCGCCATATAGCGGAATTAGAACCGACAGATAATCGTCTGCCGTCAGCTTAAACTCATCAGGAATTGGAAAAACGTGTTGCATTGCCTCACGGCTCAGGGCATTGCCGCTGGTGGGCGTACTGTTGTAGGTGCCTACATTTATCAGAGTTCGCCAAACCTCTCCACTAGACAAAGGCTGTGTCCCTTGAGGATAAGTAAAGCCACGTGGTTGCCCAGATGCATCGACCACAGACAGACGATAGTGAATTTTGGACATCCCTGGCTTCCAGGCTTTAACAACCTGCTCAGCAACATTGGAAAAAAGATAATCGTCTGAATCCAGGAAGATGATTATCTCACCTTTGCTTTTGGCAAAACCGCTGTTAAATGCCGCTGCTTGCTTACCGTTGGGTTGCAAAATTGGAACGATGCGATCGCCATACTTCACAATCACATCGCGTGAATTGTCGGTAGACCCATCATCCACCACAATCACTTCCGTATTGGGATAGGTTTGCGCCAGAGCGCTATCGATCGCCTCCGCCAAAAACCGCTCGTAGTTGTAGTTATTGATGATGATGCTGACTAGCGGTTGAGTTTGCACGTCCACCACATCCTCCTTAAAGTTCAAACGACCTCCACAAGGCAGTAAGCTATCTCTCCTCCATTCAGGGAGAATCGGAAGAAAACCGGAATTTTCCAAACTGCTGGGCAAAGAATGCTTTAATCTGCTTGATGAGAAACACAATTCTTTCAAGATTTCGGAAACCCAAAATTCTCTGAGCCAGCGTATAAGCAGCAGTTCTGTCTACACTGTTCGCCTGAAATTTGGGGGATAGTGTCAGAGTTCTCTCTAGAAGTTTGAAATACTGAGATGGATCAACTTCTAAATATCCTCTCGCCAACATGAAGTAAGACTGAGCCATCGCGTCTTTGTAGCTTTGGGATAGTCTTCCCTCTGCTGATAGCGTTTGTTCAGCCTTTTCCAAAATCATCTGGTGGCTTTCGAGATATCGAGTTTTAGAAGATGTGGAAACCGTGACATTGCCATAGCGCCTGTAGATAGAGTAGCAACCAGGCTGATAGCCGACTTTGGCTCCGCTCATCACAACAGAGAGAAAGAAGTCTCGATCTTGTCCAGCTTTCAATGACTCATCCCAGCCGCCGACTTGAATGATGGGCGATCGCCTAAACAACAAACAGGCTGGCGAAACCCACCAGTCTGCTAACAGCGACTCCAGCAAATCCGGCTGAGTCCCTGTCACTTTAATGTCTTCCAGGTATGAATCTCCATTTGGCAAATGATACTGATGTCGCCAATCGCCATACACCACATCAAACTCTGTTTCTTCTAGAAACTGAACCTGCCGCTCTAGCTTTTCAGGCAGCAGATAGTCATCCGCATCCAGGTATTGGATATACTCCCCTTTAGACAGAGCAAATCCTCGGTTGCGGGCATGATTGCCACCCCGGTTGGGTCCAGTTTCCCAGATTATTTTTCCGTCATAGCGTTTGATCATGTCCAGGCTGCTGTCGGTTGAGCCATCATCTACAACAACGACTTCTACGGCTGAATAGGTTTGGTTGAGGCAGCTATCAATGGCTTCTGCAATCCATTTTTCAGCGTTGAAGCAGGGGATAACGACCGAAACAAGTTTTGCCATTCTGTCCAATCCTATTCGAGAGAATGATGAACTTAACCAGCCAGAGGAGCGTGCGATCGCGCTATACCTGAGGCAGCATCTAAAACTTTAATATGGGAAGATACTTATCAAACCCAACTTTGTTGAGTGTGAACAGTATCATTATTTTGACAAAAAACTTGATAGTTTTTGGATCAGGACACCCCTTCATGACCTTAGTAGCCAGCGTCAATAGTTCCTTGCTGCAATCACTAAAAGTGTCAAAGTGAGTCCGATAATAAACTTGAGCATGAATAGAATTAAAGTAATCCAATACAGGCTCTTTCTGACTGCCCTCCAGTTTAGAGTTTAAGAACACATCCATCGCATCGATAAAACTCTGTGAATCTGCCTTCTTGTTGCCATGCCAATTGTTACTACCATGAACACGGTATTGAGTGAGTGCCTCCTCAAGAAAATAGATGTCGCCCAGCAGAGAAGCTGCTTTAACCAAAAAGTCATCGGCACGAACTTTAATCAGATGGCAAGTTAAAGGAAATATTTTCTCTGCAAGCGAACGAGTTAATGCGACTCCACTGGTTGGCGCACCTAGAAAAGGAACGTAACGGTATTTCTTAGCATAGCTGTACACTTCTGTCGCTGTACTAATTTGGGTCAATGCTTGGCCCTGGTACCTTCTAACTCGCTTAGCCCTGCGTAAGGTCTTCCATTCACAGCTATGGTTGATTGGCTCAGTCCTCAGGTGTTCACTTTTATCGTTAATGATTTCAAGCCCATTGCAGATAGCTACATTTGGATTTTCTAGAGTGACCTGCTGAAACAAATCAACAACTTTACTGATTTTTTCAGAAGAAAATGTGTCGTCGGAGTCTAAGAAGAAGAGCAGTTCCCCTTTGCTATGTTCAACTCCGGCATTAAATGCAGAAGCCTGCCCACCATTTTCTTTAAGGATGGGAACGATGCGATCGCCATAGCTCTTAATAATATCTTGCGAGTCATCCGTTGAACCATCATCCACAACTACCACCTCAATATGAGGATACGTTTGGTTTAGGGCGCTATCGATCGCTTCACGCAAGAAACGCCCATAATTGTAGTTGTTGATTAGTATGCTTACCAGTGGAGTATTCATAGTCAAGCTGTTGAAACGTTAGTAAGCTACAAGTTTTTTGATCAGGATCTAGCGAACACGCAGTTCAGTCCATTTCCCAAAAGCAACTTGATGGATATGCTTTGTGTATTTATCTCGCTCAGAAAGTATCCTTTGGATCGCACCCATACACTCAACTTTTGCAATCCAGTTTCTAAACTTATGTTCCTCATCCAAACTACCAAACTGCTTGGGAGATAGCGTGAGTTTAAGATAGCGCTTTAACCTGGATAACAGTTGCCATTGCCAAGTCCACTGGAAAGGGAGCCGTCCGCCCTCATACTTATAGGTAAATATGAAAGGGTCACAGCCCAGGCTTCCTGCTCCAATGGTTCTGCAAATAGCTTCAAAATGCTGGAGATTTAATCGATCTGGTTTGATTGCATGGCGAATTTGAACACGCGGATCGTAAGCAAATCGATAACCCAAACTACGCATCAGCCAATAGAGTTCGGTATCTTCTCCTGCAATTTTCATTTTTTCGCCCCGCTGAGCATCATTAAAGAAGCTATATCCCCTCTCCAAACAATCCAGGAGTGGTTTCAGGCGAAAAGTTGAGCCAGCCCCAACAACCTTCCCGTCTCGGGCAATCACTCTGCCCTCCGAGTCTCGCTCTTCTTCTACCAATTCAGGCTGACCGCAGCCGTAGCGCCCCCCTACCCAGGAAAACCAGGGAGGGAGGGGTTGATCGACAAAAATATTGTTTTTGGAACCTGTCATCACGACATCTGGATATTGATCAAATATCTCAATGGTGTAGCGGATAAAGCCAGGGTCGATCAGGTTGTCATCATCGACAATACTAATAAGTTCACCCTGCGCCTCTCGCATTCCTTTCAAAAATGCATTGATTTTTCCAATGCGGGGTTCAAACAGAATTCGTCCATGCAGGTTTAAGCGCTGTAAGGTATCAGTTGCAATTTCTGCTGTGCGATCGGTGGATGCATTATCAACCACCAAAACTTCAAAGATGTCTCTCGAAACGTCAGACTGATTAGCAATGGCTTCTAGCGCCTGTTTGATCGTTCTTTCCCCGTTATGAGTGCAGGTCAGAAGCGTAAGTCTGGTCTGTTCCATAAGATTAATGAGAGTCTACTGCTTTTTGCAAAATTGCTTGAATTTTTGAGCCTAAGGGACAAAGTTGAGCCTGTCACACAGCTTGCTCTAGCTTCTAGCGTATAGTCTGCTCAACTTGTTCCCGATGATTTCAAATATGTTTTTAGGGTCGTCTAGAATGTATCTAAACTTTGGATCTAGGGGTTTGTAGAATGTGTACGCAGCCATCATGAAAACTTTTTGATGCAGAGGAAGCTGCTTGTAGAATTTTTCTATCACTCTCTGGTTGATAGAGCCATGCGTCTTGCTTTGCATGATAGAAAAGGTCTTTGTTCCCTCAAATCGTCTAAAATTTCCCCACGTTTCATCTATGTATTTCACATGAGCCACTTGTACTGCCCGCAGCAGAAAATCTAGATCTAGAGCATAGTTTTCATCAACGCTGTATGAACCTATTTTTTGGTGTAATGACTTATGGTAAAAATAAGCTGACGGATTCTCAGGAAAGGGGGTTACTTCAGGACCTAAAAGCAGCCTGAGCAAGGATAATCTTTCCGGTTTATTGACATAAAGCAGCTTATCTACATCACCCCAAATATTGCAGTTACCGACCAGTAAGGTTGGTTCTGGCAGTTCAGAAAAAAGTTCAAGGATACGATTCAGAACGCCTGGTTCATAATAGTCATCTACATTCAGAATGGCTAAAATCTCACCTTTAGCCATTGCAATACCTTTGTTCATCGCATCTGACTGCCCACGATCCTTTTCAGAGATCCAGCGGATGTGAGAGCATTGTTCGGCGTATTGTTTGATAATCTCAACCGTTTGATCTTTAGAACCACCATCTACAATGATATGTTCTACATCAGAACAATGTTGCTCAATCACGTGTTTGATGCAGGACTCAATGAAGCGATCGCCATTATAAACGGGAGTAATGATGCTGATCATTGGTATTACATTTGTGTGAGTGCAGCTTGAGGCCTGCCTCAAATTATTAAAGGCAAGCCATCACAGTTATTCTTCTGATTTTTCAAGAACAATCAGGAATATTTTAATTAGAATCAATGTTGGCTTCATTAGAGAGTATTCTAGAAGTCTAATTTGTCACTTCATGCTTTGCAGGAACCCAGCATTCAGGTAATGATTTCAGGCTATTTCAAGCGGCTACCTACCGAGTACCACACTCTTACAGGAATATTTGCTACTCTTCAAATATTCTTGCTCTACGGCTACTGGAATATTAGTCAGAAAACTGATCGACCTGCAAAACAAATTCAGGTAATACAGTCTCTCCGGTCAACTGAGTCGGCAAGGATCGTACTTCTTTTACCTGCCCTTGACGATAAATCTCAACCTGCTGGTCTTGTGGGTTGAACAGCCAGCCAAGCTGTACGCCGCTGTCTATGTATTCCTGCATCTTGTCCTGGAGCGTAGACAAGTTATCAGTGTGGGAGCGGAGTTCAATTACAAAGTCAGGGGCGATCGGCGGAAACTGGCGACGCTGTTCTAAAGTTAGGCTTTGCCAGCGAGACAACTCTACCCAGGCTACATCAGGCGATCGGCTGCCTCCTCTGGGCAACTTAAAGATTGTAGAGGAACTAAAGACTTTGCCTAAGTTAGTTCTTCGGTTCCAGTTGCCGAGGTCAATTCCAAGCTCTAATTCGCGATTGCCGCTATCTCCGCCGACTGGTGACATAAATACTAAGTCTCCCGTAGCAGTTCGTTCAATCTTCAGGTCAGGGTTGCTGAGACAAAGTTGATAAAACTGCTCATCGGTCAAATCAACGTGCTTCAGATCGACTTTTAGAGGAAGAGTTAAAGCTGTCATTGCCCTGGCTGTTAAAGATCAAACGCAGATTTGCCGTGTGATGCTGCTTACTGTCAGTATTATCTCACAATCGCCTCCTGCTAAAGTCGCAAAGCCAATTGCTTAAGCAATAGCGACACTGCTTTAAACGAGTGGCGCTATGACTTACTAGAGAGCCGCTTTAGCTTGAGAGAAAAGGCTTATGGCTTTAAGGATTGCCTACTGTGTTCAAGCCGTAAGGTCAGTTGCTAAGTCTGGCATCGTTAAGCAGTTAATCAGTGCAGTCGGGGTTAAATCAGCAGCGATAAAGTTTTATTTAGTTGACGTAATGCTTTTGTGCGTTGCGCTGTAGGAGTTTGTTTGCAGGAGCAACTAGCAGAAATTACTGAATCAGGAGCGATCGCCCCAGAATCAGTTTTGTAAAGATCAGAAGAAGTACGGTGATTGCTGTAAAGGAAACATGAGTAGAGTAGGTTTGTTGAAATCAGTTCAACTTATTCACAACTTACCTATTAAAGGTGCAAAACCTATGGCTAGACGGAAAAGAAGTTCTTTAACTTTAGAGCGGGCAGAGCGTCGGGCGGCTGGGATGCGATCGATTCAAGCAGACCTGGATTTGGGAAACGGAATGACCGTTGAGGCGTATACCACAGCAGTTGAGGCAATGCGGGACACGCAAAACAAATACAATACGCTGCTATCAAGCGTAGATCAGGCTTACAACGATATGCTGGCGATGGAGAAAGATTTGGCGGAACTGTCAGAACGAATGCTGAGTGCTGTGAGCGTGAAATATGGGCGAAACAGCACGGAGTATGAAATGGCAGGGGGTGTCAGGCGGTCAGAGCGGCGATCGCGCCAGCCAAAGGAGGATAATACCTCTCAGGGGTAGTGGAAGTGTGGGAAGCGATCGCTCTTAGGGAGCGATCGCCCCTAGCGAAATAGATTAATAGATAAACCACACCAGCTTTCCACTTTCTACTTTACAACTGATAATAAAACCTTGTATATATTTTTAGCGTAAGTTTCGACGCTGTATTCATTACGAGCAAACTGCCACGCATTTTTCCCAATCTGTCTTCCCCAGGCAGGGTTTTCTACGCATCGCTTCATTTGAACTGCGAGTTCTTCAAAACCACCCTGATACAGAAGACCCGTTTGCTCATGTTGAACAATTTCTGATGTTCCCGCATTGTCATAGCCAATTACAAGACGACAGGCAGCCATTGCCTCCACCGTGACTCTACCCATCCCTTCGTTTTTTGAACACATCAAAACAACATCTGCTTCCAGATATGCCTTGTAAGGATCGTCTATGTGGCCCCAAAATTCAACATTATTTTGAACATTTAGTTCAATAGCTAATTCTCTTAAACGAGCATCATTGCCCTGACCAACAATCAAAAGACGAGTTTGTGGAAAGCTCTCGACTAACAAAGCCAAAGCTCTAATTGCAATATCTTGCCCTTTATGGGGAAGGAGTACACCCAGCAGTGCGAAGGTAAAAAACTTATTGTCTCTTATTGAAAGACTCGTGATTTGAAGTAAGCGATCAAACTCTGAAACTGAAGCTACGCCATTGTAGATAATGTGGTTTCGATCAGGCGGAAGTTCATGGAGTAAGTGGGCATAAATTGCCTTTGAAATAGCAACTCGTGCGTCTGCTTGCCCTACAAGCTGGTTGAAAACAAACTTTCCCCAATCGTGGCACAAGCCATAGTCAAGGTCGATAAATTCTCTAAAGTGCCAAACATGAGGAAGATTGAGACTCTTAGCCACTAACGCACCAATTGGAGTAACAGAGGCGTTTGTATAAACTAGATCAACATCCCACTGTTTTAGCTGTTGCTTCAACAGTGGAACAAGCCTGAGATTACGGTATAGTCGTATTGCTGCATTTCGGCGATATTGAGCAAAGCGATATACCCTCTCTAGCCAGCGAGCTTTGAATTTGGGCTTATCGCTGTGGTTAAGCTTGTCAACCCACCACTGAATGGGATAAGTAGCAAATGCGACATTCTGCTCCTTTAGAGCATTGGTTATGTCACCTTCTGAGGGAGCAATAACATAGGACTCAACGCCATAGGTCTTTAATCCATCTATAAGATTTAAGAGAGAACGGTTAGCGCCATATAGAGTTGTGTAATGAGTGAAGAAAGCAACTTTCACTGAAATACCTCACAAGCTCATTCAAGAAAAATATAATCCACAGGAGACATAGATAGGTCTTTGCATCCCTACTTGAATTCAGCCAAAAAATGGCATTTCTATAGTTTGCAAGGCAAATTTAGAAACACCAGTAGTTATCTATATTGACGGGACGACCCTGTTTAAGCACACTTTAATTTGCTTTTGTTTTGATCAATAGGCAGTGAGCGATCGCGAATATAATAGACCCTACAGACAGTCAGATCAAGGATTTTAAGTAAGCTATTTTACTTACTTGTCAAACCGTCAACCTGGCACACCTTACTAAACTGACCCGTGCGGATCAGGATATCTCTCCGAATTTTGTTAATTCTTCATGAAGTTTTTTTTGCTTGAGTACCTCAAATAAAAATAGCAACAATTGAGGGCTAAGCTCCTTGAACTCCTGAAAGTCCAGAGATCTTAGCCCTCAAGTTAGCGACATTCAACTTAACTCAGTTCTTAAGAATCTGGTGATATAGCTCGATATATCGCTCTGTTTGCAGTTGTAGAGAGTATTCTTGTAGTGCAATTGCTCTACAGGTTTGACTCATCTTTTCGCGCAAGTCTGCATTCTCCAGAAGTTGAACAATCCCGTTCCTAAAATCCTGTGTATCCTCTGGGTTAGCTAGATACCCAGTAATATCATGCCGCACCAGATCTGAGACACCACCAATTTTGAAAGACACCATCGGAGTTCCACAAGCCATACTCTCCTGCAATACTAGAGGCAAGTTATCTGCACGCGTCGGAAAGATAAATAGGTCAGCGGCAGAGTAAGCAATTGCTTTGAGACGATCATTACTTACGTAGCCAAGATTTAAGCTAGAAATGCCAACCATTTCGGAAATAGTTTCACCACCATGACCAAAGGTGAGAAGCAACGCCTCTTGCTTGAGCGACTGCGGCAGAATTTGTAGAGCCTCAATGAGTAAATTGATCCCTTTACGAGAGTCGTCAAGGTTATCGGCCCCAAACATCAGTATCTTTCGGTCATCAGGAATGCCAAGAATCGATCGACACTGCTGCGTATCAAGCGGTTGATAAACTTCCGTGTCTACTCCATTAGGAATGTGGTGGATCGAAAAGCGACTGAGCATACTCTTTTGGGCTTGTTCGGTCAACCATCGACTAGGAGCTACAATCGTCAGATTAGAGCGAGCATAAGTCCAATCCTTCAGCTTCCACTCAAATTGAGTATTATCGCGTCCAATAGAAGGATAGCTTTCGGGATAGGGGCAGTGACCACAACCCGTTTGCCAGCGATCGCAGTCATAGCTATAGGCACAATGACCCGTAAAACTCCACATATCGTGAAGTGTAAAAACGGCTGGTTTCTCCCGGGTCAAGGTTGAAACAGCCAGATAATTAAAAGTGCCAGTGTGAAGGTTGTGGAAGTTCAGAACATCTGCACTTTTATAGAAATCATGCTTAGGAATATCAAAACTACCCACAAACTGAAGATAGTGTAACCCTAAACGATCGCTAATTCGAGCAATGTGAGGTTCTATGCGAGGCTTACGAGGAATTGCATTCACGTGCTTGCTGCTGGTCTTTGCTTGACCTACTAACAAACGCGAATCAACGTTTTGAGCTAATAAGCTTTGGTGGAGTCGGTATCCTGCGATCGCGGCTCCACCGGAGATATCAGACTGATTGACTTGCAGAACTTGCATAAGACAGAGTTTGCTGAATTTGGCTTCGTTGAGTTTGGCTTTGAAGATTTGACCAGAGAGAATTTTGACTCCAAAACTCTATAATTCTTGAAGCAAAACGCATTAGGAAATCTTTCTATCCATCAGCGCAAACTGATTCTTCCACTGTTGAATAGAATTTAGATCCAGTCTCAATTGAGTAATTGTTTGCCCCTGAATCCATTGGCTTATGTAGTCGAGATCGTCTCGCTTTGAGGTTGGCAAGCCAGTATCGTGTGCTATTTCTTTAGCGCGATTGTCTATCTCTAAAATTAGAGAGCGCTTGCTAGATAAAAGGCATCGGACTCCGCCGTGTAGCCTTGTACCCACATAGTCAAAGGAGTTTCCCTTAATAAATTGGTCCAATGCCTCCAAAGAACGTTCAAGAATAATGACTGGAACATCCAACTCTAAAATGTATTCTCGATCCCCTTTGCCTTGAGGCCACATATACACTTTTTCGTAATTAGAAGCTAGTAGCTCCAGAAACTTCTTATCTAGAGCAGGTTGTTTGGAATAATCGGTAAGCATTGAAAGTGCGTTTTCAGACTTACCAGTTGGAATCTTTTCAGGCTTAATGGCTGCTAAAGGCCACATCGTTGGACAGCCTGTGTTGATTACATTCTGTATTCCTATTGAACTAAGCTTTTCCTTAGTGTAGTTATCTCGGACAGAGTGAATTGCTTTACTGGATAAAGCAGCACGTAAAACGGTTTTAGTATACCAAGTTGGGTTTTCCTGATATTGCCACCAACCAACTCCCAGTAAAATTGCACCTTTTAATTGAAGGGCGGCTCTAAGACCAATTTTCCACTGCCTGTACGCTTTCATATCCGAAGATAGTAAGTTAGTGCCTCCAACAAAGGTCAGGGAACATTTCTTGATAGCTTGAAGGTGTTGTTTCTCCAGAGAAGCGTGAGTTGAGAATCGGATGAGTTCTTGATTTCCAAAATTCTCTGCTATTTCTCTCTCAACAGCCTCTTGGATAATGAGATCGCCCAAGTTTGCGCTTGGAGAACCACTATTATTTTCAATTCCTGGATCAAGTAAGCAGATTTTCATCACTCCATCTCCTTTTATTGGAACGCTATTCTGAATAATTTCAAGCTTCACTTGGCAGTACTGTAGATATTCCACAGTACTTTTTGCCATTAGGCATCTTGCGTCCTCAATTTAGTAGGACGCATAAGAGTAATGCAGGAAGCAAATTGATGGGAAACTAGAGTTCCCTTAGTTGTCTCAGCAATTCTGCATCCCTTCGTAGGTATTAGTTTCAGTTCTTCTTCTCAAAACTGACCTATGGTTACTCGTCAAATCCTAGATTGACTAACTAGATGCACTAATCTCACAGCTTGCTCAAGTTAATTTTGAGCGCCTATTCCAGGCGTAGCCTTAAACACCCTTAGTAGTCTCAACTAGTTTGGAGGTAAGTCATACTTGTTATACAAGACCTATCCTCTAAACCAATAGTTCCTCAATCTTTTGTTGTTTGGTTCATCATCAACAGCAATTCGCCTTGCAAACTTACAGCGTTTTGCAAATGAATAAACCACAGGTAGGGGCGAACGGCGTTCGCCCCTACCTGTGGTTTGTGTTGTATAGCGATAGTCACTCAAGTTAGGACAAGGGGCTTAAGCCCCTTGTTCACGGGATAAGTGCTTCACGTGCAGGAGTGTCCTAACCTGTATGACTACAGCTATATGCACAACAATAAGTTCTAGAAGCCTGGGAGAGAGGTTTT
>JAAUTN010000533.1 GCA_012031415.1 Leptolyngbyaceae cyanobacterium SM1_4_3
AAGGGCTGTTAAGAATCGGAGACACTGAATTTCAAGGCGTTGCTTGAGCCGTATACAGTGAAAGTTGTACGTACGGTTCTGAGGGGAGGGAGAGGGCTATATCTAAAACCTTCTCCTTTACCCGACTTCCTAAATTCCTGATCCTAATCCGCCAAAATAGAAGAACATTGAGAATAAGCAAGGTTATGGTTACGAGATTCATGGTTGTGTATTGAAAACTACAAAACTGACGAGGTGTGGGTATGACATTCGAGCGTGTTCACCGATCCAGCTCTCAAACTCCCCAGACATGGAGTACGTCTCAGTTTACATCTCGTCCGTTTTCTAGCCAGCAACCTAAACGCCCCCCAACCCAGCAAGATATAGAGAACGAAGCCTTCAATCAAAATAAGGTTGAGGCGTTTGGACTCCAGCTCAAGGAGAATCACGGCACCATTACACCTGTCGAGTCAGAAAGGCTGGGAATGCTGCAAGCCAAGATGGATAGCTTCTGGGCGCAGCGAATGGAACGAGCTAAAGCACAGCCAAACTTGTTAGAAATCCTCATCCGCAATGCTCAAGCAAAACAGACACTGGAGCCAGCAACCCCTGTTCAGCCTAAATTGGCGATCGGAGAACCTGATGATCAATACGAACAGGAAGCGGATCAGGTTGCTGAACAGGTCATGAAGATGCCTGCCCCACCGGAAGACTCTCAACCAAAGCCGTCTCAGAACTCAGTGCAGCGAAAGCCAGTCACACCCAATACGCAACAGCTACCTGGGTTTGCTCATCTAGATTTGTTTTCTCATGCCCCTCAGCGTCGCCCCCTAACTAACCCACTTCAGGCAAAGCTGGCGATCGGACAACCCAACGATGTCTATGAGCAGGAAGCAGACCGGGTTGCCGACCAGGTGATGAGCATGACTCCACCGACTCCACCCAACATTCAACGGCAGTCGGAAGATGAAGCAGCAGACATTCAACCCAAACCACTGGTAGAGACGATTACGCCGATCGCTCAACGGCAGGAGGCACCGGAGGAGGAAGAACCGATTCAGGCGAAGTGTGTGACTTGTGAGCAGGAGGAGTCGGTCCAGCGAAGTACCGACGGAACAGAACAGGTGCAACCGGATTTAGAGAGTCGGTTGAATGCCAGTAAGGGTGGGGGTAGTCCGCTGTCGGATGAGGTGCGATCGTTCATGGAGCCGCGCTTTGGGGCTGATTTCAGTCAGGTGCGAGTGCATACAGGCAGTGATGCCGTTCAGATGAATAAGGATTTGAACGCTCAGGCTTTTACCCATAAGCAAGATATCTACTACGGCGCAGGAAAGGCTCCCAGCAAGGATGCGTTGACTTCCCATGAGTTAACCCATGTCGTGCAGCAGACGGGGGGCTTACAGCGAAAGTGTCCTGTCTGCCAGGAAGAGGATAGTCAGATTATGCGAAAAGGAACTGTGGATGGCTCAATAAATACTTCACTCAGCAATTCTGCTCCAATAACTGAGTCTACTCTCCAAATGCAAGAATTAGGAATTCGAGAGCAAGGTACTCAACGTCAAGAAGATAGTATTAAAGATAGTAATTCTACACAGCTTTCTATTCAAATACTATCTGAACCGAAAGTAATGAGAAGTCTTGCGTTTGATAGTACAGTCCAGATTTGCCGTAGAGCATTAACAACTAGAAAAGTTCAGGTTTCTCAAGGCGGGTTAAGGGTCGTTCTTGCTTTAAGGCCACTGAATACAGAAACTCCTGATTGCCAAAATCATGACTTTGGAATCAAATTGACTAAGTCTGTAGACTTGTGGTTCGACAATGAAATTGCAACTTGCACAGCCGATACGACTGGAACAAAGTCATTCTCATTTAGCAGTCTTCCTTCAGGAACTTATTATTTGACGATTTTGCGCACTTTTGATCATCCGTATTGTTGTATTGAAGGTGATATTTTTGTTTTTGATGAACCCATAAGTGGAGACTCTTCTAGTTGCGTACGTGATAAAAGATCCTTCCGCTATGGATATAGTTCATGGATCATTGGATATTGCTGGATTTATACCAGTTTTAGGTGCTATTCCTGATGGTGTTAATGCTGTTATCTATGTTGCAGAAGGTGATTGGACGAACGCAGGAATAAGTGCATTCGCCATGATTCCTGCAATTGGAGATGGAGCAAAGGCAGGAGTTATGGCAGGTAAAGCTGTTGTCAAAGTGTCTGAAAAAACCGCGCTTAAATTAGGAGAAGAGGGTTTAGCAAAAGCCTTTAAAGAAGCGAAAGCTGTGAGTAAAGCTGAAGAAGCAGCAAAAGCTGCATCAAAACTAGAAAAAGAGGTGGCTGAAAAGGCTGCAAAAGAAGCGGCTGAAAAAAGCAGTCCAGGCGAAAATTAAAAAGTGCTTAGAAATTTATGCAGCTAAAGAAGCATTAGGTACTTGCAAGGGTTGTAAGAAAACTGACACCCCCGCAGAACGTGCTGCGAAGATAGCGTGTCTTACATCTGAAATTGCTTTCAGGGCAGCCTACTTGAAAGAAGATTGTGATGATGTTCTACCAGGAAGCCTTGAGCGGAAGAAAAAAGGTCAAGATCCTAAAAAAGGACACGAGACTCAATTAGCTGAAAAAATGCAAAGTTTAGCTAAATGTAGCACCTTGCCCACTCAATGAAGAACCCTTTTATGAAACTACCAACTAAAGATGAGATTAACGTTTACAACTCTTTGGATGAAATTACTGCATGCAACCATTTTCTCAATAAAACGTTAGCAGAAGCTGAAGTATTATTTCGTGAAAGCAGTTTAGCTTATGGACAAGATTTAATGTGGATGGGTTTTAGAGCATTTGCTTTCTATCTTCAGGCTGCAATCAACTATCTAAAGAGCGATTATTCTGAGGGGGATAGTGACATCATTAATTGCTTGTATTCAACTTTGGAGTATAGATGGGAAGAAGAGGACTTCCTATCATTGCACAATACTATCAATGAATTAATCAATTACGTAATGAATAATTACGATAAGTTTGAAGTTGATACCGATATATACAGTGATTTTTTGGAAAAATATAGACAACTTCTTAACAAATTGGAAACAGCCCGTAGCGATTGTCTTGAAAGTCAAGGGGAATAAAGAAAAACTTTTTCGCTGTTGATACTCATGACAAAGTAACGGCATGGGTTGTCCGTTTGTGTTACTGATGATATGGCACTGAGAACTTGATTAAGCAGGTGCTTGCCAAGTTTTGTTATCGCGAATCACGGCATTGAGGATGACCAGCGCGATCGCTCGCCCGTAGGTTGGGTTGAGGCAACGAAACCCAACGCGCAACACCCCCCAACTGCATGGGTTACGTGATCGCTAACTCCTCCTACCTCTACCTCTGCTGGAATTGTTCTTATTGCTTATGCGATCGCCCGGTAATGCGTTCGCGTTATGGTTGTTGAATGCGATCGCTCACTAAATCTCTACTCTCCAACGGCACACCATTCTTCCAAAGCTCATACTCGCTAATATCAATTTCCTCGTTCCATACAATGGCATAACCTCCTGGTTCAACCTTAAAGTTTCTAAAAAAAGCAGGTTGTCGAAGTAGAGAAAACATAGGAATTTCCAACAGAGGACGGACATCATATTTTCTCACCTCTTGATTGGTAAACTCGATAACTAAAGTTGTGTCATTAATTGCTCTAACTTTATGAATTCGAGGAGGTTTCATATTGCTCATACGATTTAACTTATTTAAGGGGAGGTAATTTGCGAAACTCTTGGGTATTCCACATCTGTAACAAATCTTGCTGGTACAAAATTGCCCACTCCAGAACTAATTTCTCTGCCCGGTTAGGTAAGTCTCCCTCAATGATTTCAAGTGACTCCATATTGACCAACGCATTGTATTCACCATAAACCGCATGAAAATGAGGCGGTGGGTAATCACCAAAAAACACCTTAATTACAATTCCTTAGAACCGTGCAACCTCTGGCATAACCTATTTGCAGATGCTTATCCCTTCTACTTTATCAAAAAGCGATCGCCTCTCGTAGCTGTAGCCCGTAGTGCGATCGCTCACCCGTAGGTCAGGTTGAGACAACGAAACCCAACGAGCGCCCCCTCACCGACTGCATGGGTGACGCGATCGCTAACCCATCCTAC
>JAAUTN010000534.1 GCA_012031415.1 Leptolyngbyaceae cyanobacterium SM1_4_3
AGAAGGCGTCAAGATCAAATTCGTCGCAACCTCAACGCCCTGCCGCGATCGCTCCAAGCCGAAATCGATCGCGCCATGTCCGAAACGGAACCCAACAAAGGCATTCAGTTTACGGTCGCCACCAACTACGGGGGACGCCAAGAAATTGTCCAGGCGTGTCAGGCGATCGCCGCTCAAGTCCAACAAGGCCACCTCCAACCCGATCAAATTGACGAAAGTTTGTTCGCCAAACATCTCTACACGGGCAATCTTTGCGACCCCGATTTGCTCATCCGCACCAGCGGCGAAATGCGAATCAGCAACTTTTTACTGTGGCAAATGGCCTATGCCGAAATCTACGTCACAAACACACTTTGGCCGGATTTCGATCGAGCCGAATTTCACCAAGCGCTGTGTGATTATCAGGGGCGCGATCGGCGTTTTGGCAAAGTTTAAAGATGGAGTAATCCCTTCAGCCAAGATGTGAGAAGAGCGATCGCATAGCGACAAGATACTTCACGATTTTGGGCGAACTTCAAACATTAATTGCGAGCGGTAGAAGCAAACGTCAAACTCTAAAAAGAAATTCATTCGACCCAGTAGAAACGGCACGTCATCTGACGAACTCCAAGCGAACACGAGTCGAACTGGAGCAAAATTGCCAATCTGGGCAGACACCAGCAAACCTCGTGCTTCTACCGCAGCCAAATTGCCAGCCAAAGTTACAGAAGTCGTCTGTTCCTCCCAAACTGCACCAAGCTCAACTCCAATGCTATACGGCAAAACACTGACGTTTGCGCCTGTATCTAGCAGCGCTGAACCTTCGAGCGTTGCGCCTCGATAGGTCAACGACAAAGGTAGCTGAGGTAGAGCATCGGGCACACCAAAAGCATCAAAACACTCAATGAGGGGAAACTGCTGAGCATCACGCATCGGGCGATCGCTCAGATTCCAACAGTTGACCCAGCTTGTGAGCCGCTTCATGGGAATTGAGTGGCGACCAAACCGAGTAGGTTGCTCCAGGCTGCAAACTTGGCTCTTCGTCTCTAGCCAGTTCCGCAATTAAAAACTGCATCACTCTTAACTTGTCTGCGCGAGACAAATTTCTAAGCGCAGGAAATAATTCTGCTGTTGTCATGAAATTTTGAAGAGTTCGTTACTAATTTATTTTCCTACAGCCGCGCTACATTAGCAGAGCAGCAAGCGAATTAATTCTTCAACTAACAAACTGATGATTTATTAAGTACCAAACCTCGGAATTAAAAGTAAGTTAGATGGGATGAGAAAATTAATATTATCTTCCACCCTACAAAAGAAGGTAGAGGTGTTTGTTAAGACCTCTACCTTCTAAGAAAAATCTACCTTGAGCAAGCAAATTTTAGTTAGCCGAAGAATACTTTCCTTAATCCATAAGCTGCTAAACCAACAACAGCACCAGCAGCGATGACTGGTGCTGCGGTGATTGCAACAGCCGTGCCACCAGCAGCTAAACCCATACCACCGACGGTTGCTGCTGCACCCCAGCCAGCTTCAGGATGCCAAACTGAATTTTTGTAGAATGCCGCCGTTTGTCTGGATTTACTTGTGTCCCAATAATATGATCGGTTGGAATCCATTACGTTTGTCAGAAATCGCGATGTCCACATCCTCCACTGTCCTAATTGACTTTAGTGAAGCAGGTTTAGACCTCGATCGCGCCGATCTAGAGGATTTTTTACTGAACGTCGCCAATGAAATGCGATCGGGTGACTTGGTGCAGGAAGCTCAACTGGCGAGGGAAACGGATGTTCCAGAGGCAGCGAAGTCTGGAGCGGCGGCTTTTTTGGTCGGTATCCTGACAGCAGAGATTAACCGCGAAAATCTCGGTAAGGTCATGGATTACCTGGGAAATCTGCGCTACGGTAAAACCCTAGCGCTTTCTGGAGAAATCGATGGCATGACTTACAACATTGAGTACCGCAATAACAGGAACTCGATCAGGCGGCAGACACGATCGAGCGCTTGGCAAATTTGCGGATTAAAATCTTGGAACAAAAAGAATCAACTGAACCGTAAAACTCCATTTATTCGTAATCTTCAATGGGAAAATGATGCCCTCTTAATTGGTGTTGGAGAATACGGCGAGGGATTAACGCCATTACCTGCTGCTCCTAAAGATGTTGCCGCTTTTGCGGAGGTCTTGCGGAATCCCCAAATGTGTGGCTTTGACGAAGTGAAGTCTGTCATCAACCCAAACCAAGCGGAAATGGCGAGGGAAATTGAACTGTGGTTTCAGGGACGAAAACCCGATGATCTGGTGTTGCTGTTCTTCTCTGGGCATGGCGTGAAGGACGATCGCCGTGAACTCTATTTCGCTGCTTGCAACACTGAGAAACGGCAAGATTATTTGGTACGTGCTACGGCGATCTCTGCTCAATCTGTCCTCAACTGTATTCGTTGGTGTAAAGCCAAGTCCCAAATCATCATTTAGATTGCTGCTATAGCGGAGCTTTTGGAGATTTTCTGTCAAAAGATGATGGCGAGATTAACTTAAAGGAGCAGCTTGGGGCGGAGGGGTGTGTGGTACTTACTGCCACCAATGCAGTGGATTATGCCTATGAGGAAAAAGGGGCTGACCTATCGATTTACACTCGCTACTTGGTGGAAGGAATTGTCAGCGGTGCTGCTGATGAAGACGAAGACGGAGTAATTACGGTTGAAGAACTCCATCGGTTTGCAGGGCGGAAAGTCGAAGCAACCTCACCTGCCATGAGTCCGAAAATCATTACCTTGAAGGACGAGGGCTATCGGATTCGGCTGGCGCGATCGCCCCAAGACGATCCCAAGGTGAAATACCGCAAGGAAGCTGAACGCAGAGCCGAATTAGGGCAATTCACGATTCCTGCAAGACGGTTGTTGCGATCGCGTCGTCAGGAATTGGGGATTGCAGATGTAGAGGCAGAAGCGATCGAAGCGGAAGTACTCAAACCTTTTCAGGAGTATCAACGCAAGCAACAAGACTATGAGGATACGCTGCGCCAGTGCCTACAGGACAAAGCAACGCTTAGCCCAACCGTCATCAGAGATTTGACGGATTACCGCAATCACTTGGGGCTAAAAGTAGAAGATGTCACCTCAATTGAGCAGGCAGCATTAGGCGAAAAAATCCTAGAAGACTGCATCGTAGTACCCAACCAAAAAGAGCAAGAAACTCATGGAAGCCATATCGATAGTGAAGGAATTGCTTCTGATAAAGTGCCTCACCCTGAAGTGTCTCTACCAGACGTTAGCCGAAAAGAACTGTCTGAATGCGACCCCTCGAAAATCCTTTTTATTAAAAATATCCGCTATTCCGATGGTGACTGGGCTTATACCCTTGACCATATTCAACAAATCGGTGGCTCAGTTGAAAGTCGCGTCTTTGAACTGTCTTGGTCGCTAGCTGGAAGGGGTGCAAGATCCGCATCAAAAGGCGATCTAATGCTGTTGAATCAACGAGCAAAGATTACCCACGTTGTGGAAATGCTGGATGATGAGGTGAGAGAAAACTCGACAGGCTATTTTCGTTGGGTGCGTGTGGTGTGGATGCCAGAGGAATCAGACTGGTATAAACTTCCCCATCAAAGAGATGTGATTGGCTTTGAGCCTCCTACGATCGGGGGTGGAACGGCTTACTCGTTAGCAAACTTAGGCAAGTTCCAAGAAGCTTGGAAGAATCTCGAAGTTTTTCAGCAACATGTTTTTCGAGTATTAATAGGGGCAAAATCTCTCAACGTCGGAGCCAGTGGCGTAGACGACCTCATCTCAGAAAAAGGGATTGACTACAGCCGCTTGCGTGACCTGCTCAAATCTCAAGAGTGGAAAGCTGCCGATGAAGAAACTCACAAGTTAATGATTTGCGCCATCGGTAAAAAATCGGGGCGTGGGTTCGTGACGTTCTATTAAATTTTCCCTGTACCGACTTGCTCACTATTGATCGCCTATGGATGAAATATAGCCAAGGAAGATTCGGCTTTAGCTTATCAAAAGAAAATCTGAGAGAACTGTGGGAGTCCAATCTCATGTAGTAAGGCTTGGGAAAAATTTGGTGTTACCGTCGGCTGGCGCACCAAAGGATTCCTGATTATGGGAGGTAATTGGCTGTCACATTCACAACTAACC
>JAAUTN010000535.1 GCA_012031415.1 Leptolyngbyaceae cyanobacterium SM1_4_3
GACAAGCTTCAAGTACCGTCCCAAGATAGCCTAGCGGTCTAACGTTCCCGGTCAGCGGTTGCCCAGGGCTTTGCACTCAACCAAGGCGGCTTCGGTCAATCCGCTGCACTGGGGTGTTAGCTGGATAGCGCCACCGATCGCCCCAAACCACTCAACCTCTCGCACCCCACCGTGCTGCTTCGCAGGTACCGCAAGGGTCGCCTCTCACTACCGCCCCCACCCCCTCATCTCCTGAGCGCCTTGCAACACCACCACTACCCCAAAGAATGGTCACAATCAAAGTCTCCTGAGCGCTTTGGCACTCACCATCAACCTCCAAGAACAAGTGTAAAAGACTCTGTGCGGAGCCAGCTAACGGTGAAGTTGTGCGGCGGCAAATAACCTTAGAACTCTCACCGATAACATCTGTTCCGTCCGCACCAACGCATTGTTAGCTGGCGACACTACTCCAGGCAGCGAAATCCCCTTTCGCCCTTCAGCTTGCCATCGAAGCTTACAGTTTCCGTACAACCCACTTGGCGAGATATTGCCCCAATCAGATAGTCAGAAAAATCAGCTTTGCCCTGCTTATACCGCTGTAGAGCCTGGTCAATGGTTGAGCGGTTTTCAAACTCAAAGGCCGCACTATGTAACATAGTCTCTAGGACACTAACAATCTCGTCTTTGCGAAAGCTGTAGTTTGTACCCCTCAGCACCCAAACTAGCTCACATAGAACGATATTGGTAATAAAACAAGGCTGATTATGTCGAATGACAGTAACGGCTTGTTGCCATTGTTGCTCATCATCTCTAGTAAGGTATCGAACAAGGATGTTGGTGTCAAGTCCAATCATTCGCTCCCTCGAAGACAGCGGATTCCATATCCTCAAGGGAGGCTTTTTGGATACCTGGTCGGTGCAGAATGCCCGATAAAGTTTCTAATGCAACATTAAGGGGAAAGATTTTTACTTGACCATCTTCGTCGATAACAAACTCGACTTTGCTGCCGCCGACTAGCTTAAGATACTTCCGAATTTCTTCAGGAAGGGTAATTTGTCCGGTATCGGTCACTGTTGTACTGAGCATATTTAATCCTCGCTCCTTACAAGAACATCAAAATTAGAGTGAGTTGTATTGTAATTCTCCCATGATGTATAACAAATCCCATTTCTAAGTCCACCATGAACAACCTTTCCGGGAAGTCCATTAGGTGCTCTACAAATTAACGTATCAACACCATCTTCTGGATCTAGCCTGACAAGTTGATTTGAATCTGCTTCGTTTCTGTCTACCCATTCCACTTCGTCACTACCTTGAGGCACCAAGTACCGAGAGAATCTTATGTAGCTGTCTTCCCAAGCAACGTAGCATATTGACTGCTCTTCCCCTAAATGACCGGCTTGATATCCATTTGGGGTTCTTCCTGCACAGACATAATAAGTATCGTTCTCAACATAACCTGCTTCAATCGGATCACTTCCTCTTGCTCCGTTGCTAAATCGCGGCCATTCGATCGCAAGTGCTTCCTCCGCTCCAAATACGGTACTCACAAATGTCAAAACCAGTAATGCAGAAAAAGGGCTAACCTTCCTGAAACTTAGCATAGCGATACTTCCTTTAAATTGCTTTCACTACCAAATAACCTTGAAAAACAAGTGCAAGACCCGTGTGCGGAGCCATCTAACGGCTAAGTTGAGCGGCGGCTAGTATCCTTTGCATCCCCACCAAGATCTCTCGCCCGTCCGCTCCAACGTGTTGTTAGACCGTGCTTTCGCGACAGGGTTACAAATTGTCTGCCACTTTCGACTTGTTGCTTCTGCAAATCGGCAAAGATAGCTTTCAAATTATGATTGAGTGACCGAGAATACTCTTCACGAATTCTGTGAATTTCTTCTACAATTGCATCTTGATACATAATCAATCTCCGAGAAGTTCATAAGGTGTACAAAGAATTGGCAACTCGTATCCCAAATCAAGACTAATCTCTGCCAGTTTTCTTTGAATTTGAGCGTTGGCAATGTGCTTACAGTTCCACGTGAGTAGGTAATCCATGCCGTGAACAGTTGCGGCTGCAATATGAACAGCGTCAACATCAGCTTTTGCGGGAAGGTTACTGCGTCCCAAGAATTGTTCTGCTAAATCAAGTACAGATTGGTTCAAGTCTAGGAGCGAAAAATCGCGAAGGATTTCTAGCCGTTGAGAGGAGATCGCAGCATCTCCTTGGGAGGTCTCTTTCACGACTGCCTGAGATGAGTAGAGTTGGAAGTAGCTGCGGCGCATATCCCACCACTCCCTTGTAATCTCAATAGTGGCAGCCACGACAATATCTCTGCTGGGTCGAGCAGTAAGGTAGCCTAAGATGCTGGTTTCGATATAGACCGTTTCGCTCATACAAGGTGGGCTGGGAGTTTCTTCATTGTACCCCAGCCCTTCAGTCCGGCTTAGAAGCTGTACGGATGCGATCAAATATAGGTTGCATTAGGTTTATTTGGCTATGTATGAGGCGCGACCTCCATCCCAACTCCAACCCCGAAATACATCTCCATCTGATACTGCTTGGCTCGATGTCACAGAACCAAACGTTCGACCATCGAAAGGTCGTATGTATAGGATGCTTCGTCCGGTTCCATCAACAGCCACATATGAAGCTGTTCTACCATCCCAACTCCATCCTCGAAATGAGTCTGAACTCGATACCACTTGGCTCGACGACACAGAACCAAATGTTTGACCATCAAAAGGTCGGACAATAAGAGTGCTTTGTCCGTTCTCAAAAGCTACGTAGGAAGCTGTAGTTCCATTCCAACTCCACCCTCGAAAGCGATCTGCACCCGATACCGCTTGGCTCGATGATACCTCACCAAAAGTTTCACCGTTGAAAGATCGAATGTATAAGCGATTCTGCTGATTTGATGCTTCTGTGATGGTCTGTGCAAATGTAAGAGTTGGAACACCTATATTTCCTTGACCAGGAGTGTAATTTTGAGTGAAAAAACTTACCTGTGATTCTCCTCGAAACTCAGCAGCATTGATGCCAACGATGATTGGTTGGTTGTTTGCCAAATAAAAATGGGACCGCCTGAACCGCCTCGACCATTATCGCAATCAGTGTGAAAAACACCATCATTGGCAAAACGTCACGAACTCGACATCCAATATGTACTTGTGCCGTTTCACCATTGATGAACTCCTGACGCTGTTCATCTCCAAAGGTTGAGTACCCAGCGTAGGTCACTGTTCTACCCTGTAGCTCTTGGTAGTTGAGAGGCTGCCAGCCAAACCAACCATAACGATCACCGATTGGTCGTTCCAATCGAATTATTGCCCAGTCAGCCCTTCGGTTTTGGCTCGGATTATCTGTTCCCCACCAATAGAGAATTCCCCTTGCTGTTTCAGGAGACTGACCATTTCTATAGTTTGGGGCAAAAGTGATGTTTCTGCGCTGTCCGTTGACAAATATGCAATGAGCATTCGTTAACACCAAATCTCTGCTTATTAAGGCTCCAGTGCAGTGCCCTGCGCCATCTGTTTGAACTCTTCCAACAGCACTCCAAGGGAATGCATTGCTTGTCATCGGAATGCGATCGTCATCTCCAAAGCCTAAATTGAAAATTGGTTCATCGGTAATGGGTTGACCATCAATAGGGGATGGCATACCAGAGGTTTGGGCGAATGCTGTATTAATTGATAAGAAAGATAGAGCGCTAACAAGAAGCGCTGAGGCAAGATTTCTGTACTTCATTGTCTTTTTATTTAGTCCGGGTGAATTGCTTTGAAATAACTTTGTAAATGCAAACCCCATCAAAGTACATCCACCCTAATCTCCATACACCTGCCTTGTCAGTCGGATAAGGTCAGGAAAAATCGGAGAAAAGTCAGATGCACTATGCCCACAACCTCGCGATCGCACATTAAACAGTGATGCATACTCACTTTAGAGTTTGCATCCCACCGATAACTTTTCGACTGCGCCCTGACAGATATCTCAGCGGTCTAACGTTCCCGGTCAGCGGTTGCGACTACTTTTGCAACACCCCAAGCGGCTTCGGTCAATCCGCTGCACTGGGGTTGTTAGCTGGATAGCGCCACCGATCGCCCCAACTACTTAACCTCTGCCCCCTCCCCGATCG
>JAAUTN010000109.1 GCA_012031415.1 Leptolyngbyaceae cyanobacterium SM1_4_3
ATCAAGATAACAATCGACAAGAATGTTGACTTCAGTGTTATCAAGGAAATGTAAGCTATGGAATATGATTTGACAGCATATTCACTGAGTAGTTTGCAGACGCAAGGCAAAGAACAGTCGCTTTCCTTTGAACATGACAACGTTTTCAACAACTGTCCTTATGTTTTCAATGAACGTTCTGGTATTTTCAACAACTGTCCTTATGTTTTCAATGAACGTGGCAACGTTTTCGCGCAGTGTCCTCATGTTTTTAATAAACGTCTCACGTTTTCTTTGAACGTCTTAAGAGTTGCAGCGATCGCTCCTACTCATTGGTAGAATCAGTAGATCGCAAATTCATCAGGGAAGACAGAATGCTGATTGCACAAGCTCAGCTAGAAAACATGACGCTTGTAAATGCAGATTCGACATTTAAACAATATGAAGTCCCTTTATTCCTGATATCCTGTCTCTCTTCTGAGGATGTCATTGCAGCATTACACCAGTCTCTTGACAGCCCAGAAACATGAGTCAGAAACACTTATTAGAATCACGTAATGTGCAACTTTTTCTAGCCTCTTGTGGGATGGGCATCTTGCCCGTCCAAATCAAGCAGGCATCTTGCCTGCTCCACAGGAAACCAGGGTTTCCAGAACTTTAGTTGCACATCGCGTTAGAATCTAAACACAGTTCTTAGAACGCCGATAACGACATCATCATTTTCCTCCTGGTGGTCAGGGGCAGTTAGCCAAATCACGCCGGGAGTGATTTCAATGTTGTCTGACAGTCGATATTTGTAATAAGCTTCCAGATGAAGTGAGGTATCGGGATCAGTTTCTCCACCGTTGACCGCATCATCGATTGCGGTGAGTCGGGGTTCCATGCCGATCAGGATGCCGCCCAGGTTGCCTTCGCCGCCCAGATCAGGGAAGGCAACGCTGGCTGCCCAGTTCCATACGTCTCCATCTCCTCTACCGATGTAGCGGTGGTTGGCGTATCCAACCCATCCACCAAAGGCAAGACCAGGAGTGACGGTGAATGTACCGGAAACGCCGTAAGCATTGACTGAAACCGGGCGGTCAAAGTTTTCGTTTGCCAGGTTGCTGCCTGTAGCGAGTCCAAAGAACTCACCGGAAGGCGTGTAGCTGTTGATGTAGCTGAAGCCAACCCGCAATCGCTGGTCAAATGCGTAGAAGATTGCCTGAGCCAGCGCACTATACTTGCCGTTAAACAAGCCACTGCCGGGTTCGGGATTGCCTGCATCAGGTACGAGGTAGCCGAGGTTGATCTCAATGTCGTCGGTTAAGAAGTGCCTGATGCCAAATCCTGCTCCAGCGGAGTAGTTGTAGATCGGGTTACGGAGGGCAAACAGGGAAACGGCGCTGCCGTCCAGGTATGGGGTGAGTTGGGCAGATGCGTCCAGGTCAACAAATCCATTGCCTGTGGCGGCGAGGTAGATGTTAGTGCGATCGCCCACCGGGAAGCGATAGCGCAACAGCCCCAATTGAAACTGATCATCACTATCGCCATCAAATTCAATCCGTCCTTCATTAGTTTGCAGTACGCCTTCGTTGGTGCCGCCAAGAGGAGTAATGTTGTTTGCCTGGAAGCGAGTGGTCAACTGGTCTTCACCCGTGAAGCTAGTTTCCAGATTGAGCCGCACCCGATAGCCAAAAGTTGGATTGCGATCGATGGGTTCATCATTGGCGTTGTTGCCGTCAATGACGCTAATCAGCCCAAAAATCACCTCACCGTTTAATACTGTGGTGGTAGAAAACTGGTTGGCTTCCAGTTCAGCCGTCTGTGCTTCTAGCACATCGACCCGACCGCGCAGGGTTGCCAGTTCAGCCGCAAACTCTTCCTGCAAGCGTTGCAGCGTTGCCAGATCTTCTTGCGTAACGGTTTCTGCTAGTCCAGCGGCAATCAGTTCATTAACCCGGTCGAGGGCGGCATTTAGTCCAGCCGCAAACTCATATCGAGTCAGGGCACGATTGCCGCGAAACGTGCCGTCGGGGTAGCCTGCGATTACACCATATCGCTCAACTAAGGACTGCAATGCTTGAAATGCCCAGTCGGTCGGCTGCACATCAGAAAGTTGGGAGACGGATGTAAGCTGATTCATTTCCTGCAAACCAGCAGACGGATTAGCGAACACTTCAGCTTCAGGCTGAGAATTAACTGGGGCAACGGTTGGTTGAGTAATAGATTGGGCAATTGTAGATTCGGCTAATTCTATCGAGGGCTGTCCAGCGGCAGGAGCGACGTAGCTATCCTGAAGACCACTTTGTAAATCAGCAGTTGGCTGATAAATTGGTTCATCAATACTTTCAAAATTAGCTATTTTAAACTCGGTTTCAGGTGCGATCGCCGCTTCCGTAGAATCTTCATTGGCTACTGAAGAATTTGCGATCGCTGAAGAAGCTGCAATCAAATGGCCTGCTGCCACTAGAAAACTAACCAGCAAAAAAGATTGAGAGAATCGTAGAAGGTTATACATTTTTTCCACCACACTAGAAACTGCTCTTCAGGGTTGAAGAGTCAGAAGGTTATTGGTTTGACGAAAACACCGATCAAACCGACTTGAAACTTAAATTGAAATAGCCCAATTTATAGCCCTAAAGCCTTGAGATTTAGATTCTAAATCTCAAGAAATTTTCTTTCCAATCCAACGTTTGATGCTGCTTACTTTAGGAAACAAATTTGAGCATAAAATCGATTTTTTACACTTAAATCTATCCTGTAAGCAGTAAGTTCAACCTGTGAAGTGAGGAAAGGAAGCGAAGGTAGTAGAACTAACCAGTTGGATGAAAAAGAAAAGGTTTTAATTTGGGTATTTCTTATCGCTTTTAACTCACCGCTAATTCAGAATACTGTTTGGCTATAGGCTTAACTTCTACCTCAAGGATTAGACGATCCCTATCTACAGAGGCGGTTCATTGAAGAGTTTTGTAGCCAAGTGTGAAGTTTTACAAGGCGATCGCTCCGGATCTTTCGATCAATAGAGCTTACACTGACAGCATAAGCCTGAATTGATTCACCGGCATCTACCGTATGCCTTCGCTTTGAATGACCAAGTAAGTCAGTTAGCGGAAGACTGCGATCGCTCTAGTGCTTTATTATCAGGAGGCTTTAATCCAGGTTTCTACGCGATGCAACTGCTGATAGAAGGCACTGTAGGACAGCAAACCACCGAACAGATCCCAGGACGATACTAAAAGAGCGATGAGCAGGTCTGAGACAAAGTACAATTGTCCTATAGAAATCACCCTCAAAGTGATTGGGGGCAAATGGAAGTGTGTGATCTTATGGTGGCTAAGACACGAAGCAAAGCGATTTAGTGAACTGAAGCAGTTAATGCCTGGAATTACTCAAAAGGTGCTGACACAACAGTTGCGTGAGCTAGAAGCAGATGGTTTAATTCGTCGCAAATTCTACCGTGAGACACCTCCTCGAACTGAATATTCACTCACGTCTTACGGAGAAACGATTCGCCCTATTACAGAGTTGATGTGTAATTGGGGCAAAGCCCATAAGCCCGAATACCGATTCAGCTTTATGCCCCTTGACAGTTTGCGTGTGCTGATCGTGAAACAGCAAGCAGAGAGCAACTGTCTGTTAAAAGCACTGGAGTCACACGGATTTTGGACCATTGTTGTCACCCCCAGAGTAGCCACCACCAAGCTAGATCAGCTTCGGCCTGACGTGGTGATTGTGGATGCCGATCTTACCGAAACAGATGGTCTTGCTCTGGTTAGTCAGATTGAAGCGGTCGAAAAAGCCTACAGCAAGAAGGTTCTGGCGATCGCTCTAATTTCTGCTGCCGCTGCTGATTCTTCTAAAGGCAACCTCTGGCAAAATTTTCAGCTTCGTTTGACAAAACCTGTCCAGCCTACAGAAGTTATCGCGGCGATCGCTAACCGCCCCCTGTAGAACGAACTGGAAAAACGGGACATAGCAAAGCCCCCTTAAATTGTTCGGACTCACTAAAAACCAAAACTTTTGGCAGAGTCGCCAACGCTCCTAAATTAGCTATAAAGATAGGGCAGAGGCTTAGGGCTACTGTAGCTTTGGCGTTGCTTTGGCGATTTCCAGGAAGGAGATTACTTCACAGCAAATCTAGTAATACGTAGTTTAGCAGTACGCGGTTTAACAGTACGCGCCTCGGTAAAGGTTTAAGCAACATGAGTGTTGACCCATTGTTTGAGCATAGGCAGCTAGCAGAAAGCATAGGTGGTAAGGTAAACCCGTCGTCAGGACACCATCAGGTTAAAGTTGAGGCATTACAAGCAACCCCTATAACTACTGACGAGCCGAATCATCCCTTAGAAGAAGCGGCTTGGTCTGAAGCAGCGATCGCTCAATCTACATCCGAATTCACAAAGTCGGAAGAATTCACTGCTACCGATGCAGCCTGGTTACTGCTACCGCTGTGGTTTGCGGTCGTTTGGGTTGTGTTGTTCTTTGCTTTCTCAGAAAGCTGGCGGATGACGCGAAACAAGCTAGAAAGGCTTCAGCCTGCCAGTCGAATTCCCTGTAAGCACTGTCGTTTTTATACTAGCAGCGCTTACCTCAAGTGTGCTGTCAACCCACTGGATGCAGCAACCGAAAGGGCGATCGCCTGTCCCGATTACGATCCTAAAGTTGAAAATCTGGGTAAACCCACTTACCGCGACAGCAGCGTGAAAAGTAGATAATGCTTCTAACGACTGAGGGCAAGTTGTTTCCCAATGGGGACAATTTAGTTTGAACAGTTCCCTGATGATCGACACCGACTGCCGTCCTATGGTTGCTTTGCTGAATGAGAAATCCGTTACCGCTGACCGGATATTAGTTGTAGATGACATTCCAGATAACTCATTTTTGCTTAAGATTCTTTTGGAGGAAGAGGGGTATCAGGTTGAAGTAGCAGATAGCGGTCATGCAGCCTTAGCCAAAATTGAGGCTCAACCACCAGATTTAGTGCTGCTGGATGTGATGATGCCAGACATGAGTGGGTTTGAAGTGACTCGGCAAATTCGCCAAAACCGCCAGCTTCCATTCATTCCAATTCTATTAATTACAGCCCACGATCAGCCAAAAGCTTCAGAAGGGTTTGAGGTGGGTGCTGATGGGTTTTTACGTAAACCCATTGAGTCAGAAGAATTGTTAGATCGGGTACATTCAATTCTTCCTCCCCGTCATAAGTCAAGCTGAGGAATGTGGAACTGCCGCATTCTAGGTTGGGAATAAAGCAATTTCCCTTTAACTTATTTGCTCCATAACTCATGCACACTCTGTAGAACAAGGGGCTTAAGCCCCTTGTTGGCGTACAGATCGCTTGGTCTATGTTCTGCTTGCGTAAGTCCTATTGCCTAAAGCTTATAGTGTGAACTGACACTTATGGTTTGAACTTATTGACCATACCAGCTTTGTTTCCATTGATTCATCTGATCAATTTCAGACTCCTGACTGGCAAGAATTTGCTGGGCTAGCTGTTGAATTTCAGGGCGATCGCTTTTCTCCAAAGCTTCTTCTGCCATCGTCAATGCCCCTTCATGATGAGGAATCATTGCATTGATAAAGCGCAAGTCAAACTCCTCATCGGCAGTGCCTAAATCGACATCCATCATCATGCTTGCCTTCATCTCTTCAGACATTGGCATCATGTGACCCATCTCAGCATGATACATGACTGGCTCATCTGCTGCGTCGGAATACCAGGTTTGCCGCCACTCCTGCATCTGCTGAATTTCCTGCTCTTGTGCCGCAATAATCTGCTGCGACAACTGCTTGATCTCATCCCGGTCAGATTGTTCCAGCGCTACCTGTGCCATCTCTACGGCTCCCTGATGATGCAAAATCATGGCATCAATAAAGCGCAGATCAAAGCTTTCATCGGCGGGTCCCAGATCCATGCTCATCTCTGAGCCATGATCCATTCCTTCCATTTCAGTGCTTGAATCCTGGCTAACGCTATGAGTGGAGGAATCGGAAGAATCGGAGCAAGCAGCCAAACCTAATGACAGGAAGGCAAAGGTACCCCCTAGAGTTAGCGCCAGTACAGCATTTCTGAATTTCATAGTCCACCTCACGCTTTCGATTCTTATCCGTTGTAGAACCTCCAGTAGGATGGAGAGTCAAGTAAAAAAACAATCGATTTGAGGTTGAACTTGTAGACCAAAACAGTTTTGAAGAAGTTGAATCAGTTCCAGAACCCACAATGGTTTTGGGAATGCTGACCATTGGCGCACTTGGCGTGACTTCTCGCTTGAAGAAGCATCAGGATGAGGTGAAAGTCAGCTAAATCACACTCATCCATTCCTTAAGGTTTTGCTGCTCTCCAGGCGGGGAGCAGTTTTTTATGTCCTCGATCGCTCACAGGTAGATCTATCCGTATCTGTCCATAGAGCAGGTAGGGCGGTCAGCGAAACCGTTAGGTAGAAGCGTCGTTGATTGGTTTAACCTGTTGAACTCCTGGTGCATCAGCAGGAGAATCTTCTGTAGGCATATCGCTTGCACCAGTCGGGTTATCTTCTTCTGTTTCACCTGTAACTCTAGCCGGGTCAGCAACTGCGCGAGCGGGAGACTGATCTACATCTGGGTCTTCACTCACCTTCTGTTCTTCGTACTCTGCACGGGAAACTTTTGATTCTTTGACTTGCTCATCCATCGTCATGATCCTCATTCAAACTGAGAGATTTATCTATTCCCTCAATTTGAGTAGAACCCGTTGGAACTGACATCTGCCTAAATATAGGACAACCTAAAAATTCTTAAATTCTTTTTTACAGAAGATCACAGAAACTTGATGAGGGTTCAGCGGAAAAAGGTTTTGCTGAACGAAAACGGGGTTAGCAGTTTCTCATTCGCCCTGTTGCTATGTCTAAGAATCAAAAAAGTGCTGGAAATCCTGTAGAGTCCGCAGCTTTTAATTTGGGAGGTGTCGCAGCCGCAATTGGAGGAGTTTTAACTCTGGCAGTGCTGCTGAATGTTTACAACAACATGACAGAAACGGAAGACACAGAGTTTCAACAGAATTTGCAGCCAGGGGTCGAAGAGACAGTCAAGTAGCAGTTGAGTATTAGCAGTTGAGTATTAGACTACTTTGAACTAGGGCGATCGCCCTCCACCGACTTTTACAACTATAGGCTGACCTCCAGGTTGGCAATGTCCCCCTCTAGCCAAGTGTAAGGCTTTACTGAAGTTGTTAAAGTAAGCCGTAAATAAGGCTTTAACAACAGGTTTTATGCCGCTTTAGTAACCGGGGGATAATTAAATGACCAATAGCGATCGCATCCTAGCTCAGCACAACGAAGCTGCTGAACCTCACGCTAACCCATCCATCGACCATCAAACGTCCGTTGGAATCGGGGCTGTGAGTGGAGGTTTAGCTGGAGCAGTTTTAGGTAATATGGTTGCAGGAAAATTGGGTGCAGCCATTGGTGCAGTGGTTGGCGGCGTTGCTGGAGCCGCGATCAGCAACGAAAAAGGAGCAGAGATTAGTCATGCTGTAGAGCAGACAGTAGACGCGGCAAAAGAAAAGGTTCAGCCTTCTGTAATGAACGCTTTGGACCAAGTTGAGAGCAAGTCCAGTACTATCAACCCTGATGTTGCTAATGCAGTCAGCAACCTTAAAGCCAAAGTTCAGGGGGCAACTTCTAGTTCTGGGTCTAATTCCAATGATCTCAGTGGCTCAACTTATGTTGAAGATATATCTCTAGATAGCACTGTTGACAGTATGACTGCATCAGCTGGCTACACGGACACGGTGATAGGTTACACCGATAGCTCAGCGGGGTACGGAGTTGACGAATACGTTGCTGATACGATTGCCGAGGATATTCATTCGCCCGATCGCATCAACTCTGGAGCAGCTTACATTGAGGAGCAAACGCCATATGAATCTACGTCTTCGATGGAGTACGCCACTGATGCAGCTTACTCTTCGGAAGACATCAGTGTTGTTTCTGTAGAGGAGCAATATGACCAGGGGGTTACACTAGGCAAGCAGGGTGATTTGGCAGGGGCGATCGCTGCTTTCCAGTCTGTTGTCGCCCAAGAACCTCACTACGCAGAAGCGCACTATAACCTCGGTGTTGTTTTGTGTAAGTATGGGTTGACTGAGCAAGGTATCACTCACATCGAGCAGTCTAGAACCATTTGTCGAACCGAGGGGCGTGAGCAAGAAGCCGAAAATATTGATCGGATTCTGCAAAACCTGAATGTTCAATAGTGAGTGAATCTGTCACTCAATCTATTGCTCACTCATAATCTTCACTCAGAAACATTGTGCAGAAAGGTTTACCCTTGTAGGGGCGAACGACCGTTCGCCCCTACAATCATCGGCACCAAAGCTCTGATAAACACACTTCATCCCTCATCCCTCACCTCCCACCCCCCTACAACTCCACCATCAGAGAGATGAGACAGATTACAAGGTTTTTTAACTTTAAATCAGCACTAGAGAAGAAACCGAAAAATTATGGCACTCCATAAGATCAAAGACTTTGACCCTAACTATCGAGACTCATTTAACAAGCAAGATATCCTCAGTTTTGACCTTTACAGCGGTAATGAGAAAGTAGGTTCAATCGAAGATTTACTGGTCGATGATGAGGGAAAGTTTCGCTATCTCGTCATCAATACAGGCTTTTGGGTTATCGGTAAGAGAGTTTTACTGCCGATTGGTCGAACTCAGATTGCGTTTAATGAACGTCGCGTTTATGCAGACAGCCTCAGCCGCGCCCAAGTTGAAAATTTGCCCGAATATAGTGAGTCTGATCTGCTTGATTATGACTATGAGGAAAGGGTTAGAAGTGTTTACCGTCCAACTGTTCCGGCAACTGGTGTAACTTATACGCCAAACCCTTCTCGCGATCGCAACAGCTACAGCTATCAGCAAGATGCAGCCCTTTACAACCTGGATGAGCAAAACAGCAAAGAACTCAGGCTCTACGAAGAGCGCCTGGTTGCCAGCAAAACTCGCCAGAAAGTAGGAGAAGTTGCAGTTAACAAGCGAATTGAAACCGAAGTTACGACGGCATCAGTTCCCATTGAAAAGGAGCGTGTAGTCATTGAAGAAACGGCTCCTGTCGATGCAGGGACAGCCGTGACACCCGGAGCCGATGCGTTTCGGGAGGGCGAAGTCGCTAGAGTAGAAGTCTATGAAGAAACTCCCGACATTCACAAAGAGGCTGTCGTGCGAGAAGAAGTGAGTGTTAGAAAAGAGATAAATCAACAGACAGTTGATGCTGAAGAGCAACTCCGCCGTGAGCGGCTGGATGTAACTACGACGGGGCATCCCACTGTGGATAAAAGACCTGACCCGTTACCCGATGAACGCTGAAAACAGACGCTAGAAGGCTTGAATTCTTAACTAACGCAGGTGGAGTCATTGTTGGCTCCACCTGAACACCTGGAGAAAAATATGGCACTTTCAAGGCTTGATAACTCTGACCCTCGCTATCGCGAAATTTTTGGCAATCAAGATATCCATCGGTTTATCGTTTGCACCGACCGCGATGAGTCGGTTGGCAGAGTTGTAGATGGATTAGCAGATGAGGTGGGGCATCTTCGTTATCTTGTCGTTGATTTAGATGCTGCGATCGCCCCCAAGCAAGTTCTTTTACCTGTGGAACGGTTTCGGGTCAACTCAAGTGCCCAGCGGCTCTATCTAAATGGACTCAGTTCCGCTCAAGTCGCCAGTTTGCCAGCCTACGCTCCAGCTTACGGAAATGCAAGAACTGATCAAGCCACTGAGAAAGCTAATGATCAAGCTGTAGGCTCGAAGTCAGATGGGCTAAACGGCACCACCGAAACGATTCGCCTCCTGGAAGAGCAGCTAACCGTCAATCGTGAAAGACGTAAGCTGGGTGAGGTCATTGTTCGCAAAGAGATTGAAACTCGCATCGTTGAAGTTCCCGTTCGGCGAGAAAAGCTAATCGTTGAACAGGTCGGGGTAGAACCTAAGCAGCTTACCTCAATCGATCTGGGTGAATCACATAATAGCGTTGAGATTAGGGAAGTCGCTAACGCGAATGTACCTTCTGTAATGAGTGGTGAATTTACTTCTGTCAGGGCAGCCAGCCAGTTTTTGCAGGCGATCGCCGACCAGTCTCATCCCGGTTGCGGTAGGGTACAGATTCATCTGACGCTAAATGACTCTAACCTTCAGCCAGTTTATCAACAGTGGTTAGAGCGCTACACGAATCTGTAGCTTTTTGGAGTTACGGTAGATGGGTTTCAGCTGATCGCGTATTCTAATATTGCTGATAGTTACTGCTGATAGCCACCATCTCTAACTCCAATGGTGATTTGCCACAGATATGACAAAGCAAAACTTAACCGAACAAGGTAATGCCCGCCCACCATTACGCCGTTCGCGTCAGAAGCAGATCTATCAGCACGTAAAACAGTTAAATGCTGAGTTGGAGCAGCAGGTGGCAAACCAATGTGCGATCGCCATTCGACAGTCTCGACTCTATCAAGCGGCTCAAAATCATGTTCAAGAATTAGAGAATTTGAACCGTCTCAAAGATGACTTTCTAAGTGCAGTCTCTCATGAACTCCGCACCCCGATCACAAATATTAAAATGGCGGCTCAGATGCTAGAAGTTAAACTTCAGCAGGCAGGTCTATTAGAAAGTGACTCAGGTGTAGTGCAGTATTTGCAGATTTTGCGAGATGAGTGCGATCGCGAAACGAATCTAGTCAATGATTTGTTAGATCTGTCTCGCTTAGAAACTGATATTAAACCTTTAAGACTGTCCTCAACTCGCTTACAAGACTGGCTGCCTTACTTTGTTGAGCCATTTCAAGAACGGGTCAAAAACCAGCGACAGCACTTCCAAATTTACATTCCTTCCGATCTGCCGTCTGTTCAAACTGAGCCATCAATGCTGAAACGCATTCTCACTGAGTTACTCAACAACGCCTGTAAATATACTCCCAGAGACGAGAGAATCTGGATTGCAGTTCAAGTCAGTCAAGTCAATGTAGATGCGCTAGAACTTCACATTGGCAATTCGGGTGTAGAGGTTGCAGAAACTGAGCGATCGCGCATCTTTGATAAGTTTTACCGCGTTCCCGGTGCCGACCCATACAGACACGGCGGTACAGGCTTGGGGCTAGCGCTAGTCAAAAAACTGGTGGAGCAAATTAGAGCAACCATTCAAGTCACCAGTTGTTCTGGTGAAACTATTTTCACACTCAACTTTACTTTCCAACCTTACGCCATCTACGTAGGCGCTGCACGAAATGCTTACACATCCTTTCACTAACGCCAAACGGTATCGCTTTGACCTGGAATCGCGGTACATTTGCTGTGTGGCTCCAATAGATTTAAGAACCGCCGTTTGTTATGACCGAATCCTCTGAGTCTAATTCTGAACAGGTTCACCCTGAGCAAGCCAGCGCTAAGGCAAACGATTCCTCCCAAATTGAGCAACTGCTCCTGCTCTTGCGGCGCAAGGCGGAAAATTGGGTTGCTTGGGGGCAAGCCTGCCAGCAGCTTCAAAAAGCAGGCTATAGCCCTCAGCAGATTTTTGAAGAAACTGGATTTGAGCCAGTCCAGCAAAACCAAATTACCGTTGCCTCTCAGGTTTATGGCTCGATTGTGAGCGGTGGCGCATCTGAGCAGGTGCGATCGCGGTTTGAGCGCACGGGCAGTGACACACTCTACGAATTTCGCATCTTAACTCAGCCAGAACGGGCAGCAGCAGCAGCACTGGTGGTTGAAAAAGGGATTGACTCTGAAGGCGCTCGTGAGGTTGCCAAAGCTCTCAAAGACTTTTCGCGACTGACCACCCCGCCCGCAGAGTTTTCCGAATATCCGGGTGATGCAGTGGCGCTGCACTATTGGCGACTGGCACGGCAGCAGTCAGATTTGCAGATGCGATCGCGCCTGATCGCTCTAGCATTGCGGTTTGCCCAAAGCGACTCTGCCCGCCGACAAGTTGAGAAACTGTTGACCGATTTCACCATCACTCGCACCCGTTCTGCGCCCCGTTTGCCGCTCTATCGGCTCGATTCAGAGGAAGAGTTGGCAAGGGTGTTACCCGTTGCAGGCAAGCTTCCGCTGACGGCGGCCGATCTGCAAGCCGTTCCGATAATTGAGGAAGAATCTCCCTTTGGGCTGGTGCGGTTTACTGGAACAGGAGCCTGGGTGCCGTTCCGGGATGGCAGGTGGTGTTGGGGGCAGAAGATCCGGTGGTGTTGCTGGCGGATACGGACCAGTTCCCTGAACCGCTGGAGGGAAAGCGAGAACAGGTTTTAGTCGTGATCGATCGGGCACAGCGACAGTGGCATCCAGACAACTTTTTTGTGATTGACCAGTCCGGGCAATTGCAGATTCAATGGTTTGAGGAAGTGCCAGAGATGCCGCTGTTGGGGCGGGTGATTGTGATTGTTCGTCCTAAGAAAATTCTGGATGAAGATTTCACCAAAGACCCCTGGCAGGTGGATGAATAAGGGCTGCTCCGCTTTGTTTATCGACATCGGTAAAACTGGTAGGGGAAGCCAATTCGCCCAAATTCTTCGGGGTCAACGGTGCAGGAAATTTTAGAGGGGCGATCGCCATCTCCAACGTGAGTAATCTGGAGCCTGGAGGGGTAGTCATCGGTTCTCATTCCCGGTGCAGCGATCACCCACAGATTGAACGGTAGTGGAAAGTCGGGCACAACCCGTGAGAGTTGACTCCATGCCTGATCAAATCCGTCGGTGCGATCAATCAGGGCAAAACTCAGCGATTCATCAGGGCGATCGGGAAAGTATTTGCTGAGTTCCAGTCCAAAGCTCAGCCCCAGCGCAATTTCTTGAATCGAGGTGTAGCTGGTTGCCAATACCAGGGGCATTTCTGGCTCAACGTACATATCTCTGGCAATGCGGCTGGGATAGTAGGCTTTGTGGAATGCCAGGTCATTCACCACTAACGTACTGCTGAGAATGCCAACCAGCAAGACAGGTAGACCGATGCGAAACGGCAAATGCACCAGCGCTACGCCCAGCAGCGCACAAATGCCAGGGTAATAGACAAAGTTGTAGCGCGGCACAACGGTAATGTCTTTGTTGAGAATGTAGACGATCGCAAAAAACTGAACCAGAACGCTGAGGGTAAAACCTGCCAGCAGCAGCAGCGATGGCCGAATCTCAGGGCGACTCCAGGCTCGGTTGAAGCCTCGACGCACTTGCCACACCAGCCAGACCATAAAAATCAGCATTAAAGCCGCCGAGGAAATCACAATTTGCTGCGGCTGATCCTCGACGGGCAGGGTAATTACCATGACCACCCATCCGCGATCGCCTGATAGATTGGGGCGATCCGGCTTTCCCAGTCTGCTTCCTGAGAACTCAGCCAGGTCGTTTCAGGGCGACTAAAGTGACCCACCAGAATGGTAAGCCACGGTAAGTAGCTGAGGATGATGCCTGCGATCGCCATTCCCACCGCTGCCCAGTGGCGAAGCGAGCTTCGCTGCCACAGCATCCAGCCGCCCAGCGCCATGATTTGAGCCACCAGCACCAGCAAAAAAAAGTAGTGGATGTAAAGTCCCAATGAGTTCACTGCCACCCAGCCCAGCCATACCGCTGGACGCAACCGCCGTCTGGAATGCAGGTCTTGCTGCATTTGCACTAGACCCGTTAGCGCCAGCGAAATCAACAGCATCGGCAGTGTATACTGGCGGGCTTCCTGAGACAAATAAACTGTAAAAGGAGAAACTGCCATTACCGCTGCCGCCATTAGCCCTGCACTGGCTGAGAAGGCAACCCGATTGAGCCAGTAGATAGCGGCGATCGCCCCCACACCCATTGATGCAGAGAGCGATCGTAATGCCCAGATCCAGTTTTCTGAATCTGGGTTGAGCCAGCTAATCCAGCGATAGAGCAAACAGAAGAACAGCGGCGGATGTACCGATTCTGTAGACACCGTTTGAGCAATTTGGGCGCAGCTAGCTCCTGAATTAAGCGTAAAAATTTGCTTCAGTTGCGACACTGAAAACGCTACACCCAGCGGCAAATCGGCTTGGCTGTGACCCAGGCTAAAAATTGCGGTAATCACCTCATCTAGCCACAGCGGTTTTGCGTCAAGCTGCCAAAATCGTAGAACTGCCCCTAGCAGCAGCACCGCTGCCAGCCCAACATAGTGCCAATCTAAACGCTGGCTTAACTGCTGAATCTGAACCCGCAACCCTTTCATGCCAGGACATCAAAACATCACACCAGTCTAACCTGTACGAGTACCGCTATATCAGCCCGTTTGCTCTTACCTGGGGTTTATCTGAAATAGACTGCAATAGGACTTACGCACTTCCCCTATGGAACAAGGGGCTTAAGCCCCTTGTTCGGGTGACGATCGCCTGATTTTGCTTCTGCTTGCGTAAGTTCTGTGTAAGTCCTCAGGTTTGCTAGAGGAGGGCGTAAATCCTTGTAAAGTGAGAATTGCTGAGTTAAACCAAACCAGGATGCAACAGGACAGGTTAGCGATCGCTTCTGGAAGCGCTTCTAGCAGCGAGGTGGGTCAGATTCAGCTTTTAGTTCTAGACATTGACGGCACGATTGCAGGCGAGTCCAATCACATTCGCCCAGCGGTGAAACAGGCAATTCGGGCGGCCCAGGCAAAAGGGGTGCAGGTGGCGATCGCCACTGGCAGGATGTATCAGTCTGCCCTGCGGTTTTATCAGGAAGTTGGCTCTAGCCTGCCGCTGCTGGCTTATCAGGGCGCATTCATTAAAAGCCCGGTAGATGAAAAGGTGTATCGTCACTATCCGGTGTCGCGCCAGACCGCCCATCAAATGCTGGACTACTTTGAGCAAACCCAGTTGAAACAGTTTCTCTCAATTCACTTTTACATCGACGATCAGCTTTACGTGCGAGAAATCACCTCAGAAACCGAAGCGTATGCAGAGCGATCGGGCGTGGTGCCGATTCCGGTTGGCGATCTGCGTCAGGTGCTAGACCGTGAACCGACTAAAATTCTGGCACTGAGCGACAATACCGACCTGATTGACCAGTTGCTTACCTCCCTACGACAGCGATACACTCCCGCTGAGCTGTACTTCACAAAATCCGTTGCCACCTTTTTTGAAGTGGCCAATCCTTTAGTTAATAAAGGTATAGCGGTTCGTTATTTGGCAGAAGAAATGCTGGGACTGCAACCCCAAAATGTGATGACTGTCGGTGATAACTTCAATGATGTCGAAATGCTGGAGTATGCCGGAATGGGTGTGGCAATGGGCAATGCTCCTGCTGAGGTGCAAACCTTTGCCAACTGGGTTGCTCCCAGTGTTGAAGCAGATGGGGCGGCGGTGGCGATCGAGAAGTTTATCCTTTAAGAGGCGATCGAGATTATCCTTTTCAGGCAAAGCTCAGAAACGAGGGAGCCTTTATTAGGATGTATCTGCCGCAAGGAGAGAGGAGCAAGTTATTTTCTATCTACCTTAGAAGTAAGATTCTGAACTCCTTTCAAAATTTGCTCAAACTCCTCTAGCGAGTTTATAGCGATCGCTTGTCTTAACCACTCTTTCAAAACCGCGATCTCTGTGTCGCGTGTCAATTCCTGAACTAGTTCACGCGCCCCCTCTCCAAATCGAGTTTCTAGTATCTCTGCGATCGCCTCTAAAACACCTTCTTCGCGACCTTCTTCGCGACCTTCTTCGCGACCTTCCGCTAATGCTTCTTGATAAACTCGCGTCTGCTTTAATTCACCTAGTCCTAACATGGCTTCAATCTCCTTTCGACTCAAATGGCTGAACTTATACACAATGATAGTTTCAACTAGTTCAATGATTTCCTCACGGGTCATTTCCGCTACTTCTTCTTGCTGCGCTCGCGCAATCAGCCGTTTAGCTCGATCCGGTGCAGTTTCTTCCGGCTCAATGACTAGTTTGGTAATTTCTAAACCTAGTGAGAGATCATGCTGAGCATCTAGCTCGTCCAGGTAAATTCGTCTTACTTTAGGACTGTCTAGAAGCACGGCGTATAGGTTTGATTCATCTGGCTCCACGCTGTGGCTGGGGTAGATCAAAACTGCTTCCCAATCATAGGTATTGGGGTTTTGAGCTAAATAGAGGAAAATTTCAGCAAAGACTCGATGGTAAAGCTGTGGGTCTTTCTGAAATTGCACCTCAATAAAATAAACCGGACGGTTGGCGGATTGATGGATAGGCAGCAACACTCCATCAATCCGAAAGGCAGTTTGCTTTAGTTCGACTGAGCGAAATTCGTAATCGGATGCCTCTGTGGGCGATCGCTCCATTAGTTCAAACAACAAACCTGGAGCCGTTTGAAACATTCGATAGAAAAGGCTATCCGTTTTCATAGCTTTCTGCCCATCTACCCCGCTAGTCAAACTACGATTCGCGTCCAGATGCCCAGGTATCACGCCACTTGACGGTGCCTTCACTAGCAATGACCCAGTGACGTGTCACCAAATTCTCGCGTAGCGGAGACTGCCCTTGCCGCCACATTGCATATTTGTAGTTGATCAGCTTTCCGGCACTTTCGTCAAAAGGAATCTCACCAAACCAGGTGTTAGTGTTGATGTACTCCAGCGGGTAAGCCTTAGCGATATCCCAATTGCCCAACTCTGGACAGTTGCCTGTGATAACCACAATTTCACCGGGTTGGGTTTGTACCCCATTAAGCTGTGCCCGCACAATGGTTTGAGCTTTGATCCGTTCTCCCACATGACTCATTACAATTACACCTCGTGCCGGAAGCTCTAGTCCATATATCTTGCCGTCCTTTGCTTCATATTTGCAGCGGGTTAAGACGCAAGTATGTTCACCGTCGGGCAACTCCGTGTCAACTTCTTCTAGTGTCACCGCTTCGCCACGATTGAGTCCTACAAAGCAGAAGGAATCTCGGTAACGCCGCACATAGCAGTAAACATCGGGGGTGAGATATTTTTGCCAGTGCCCTCCCAACGATACGGCGGGGTTGAGTCGCCGCAGCCCAGAAAGTAGACGAAGCGTACGATACAGGTCGGTGTCCGTATCCCACGACTGCATCATTGGACGGTTGTAGGGATCGTTGCCACCGTCGGTGTCGTCGTGCAGATATTGTTCGGTGCCGTAGTAGATGCAGGGAATGCCACGTGCAGTCATGACCAGGGCGATCGCCACCTTCAGCATCTCTGGATCTGGATTGAGCGACTGAAATCGGGGCATATCGTGATTATCAATGAACGTAATCAGTTCATTTGCGCCGCTGTAGCGGTGATCCAGATCAAAAATACTTTGAATCCCATGAAAGCCATCCTCTGCCCCCTGCGCTAATGCCGCCCGAATCGCCACACACAGCCCAAAGTCCAACATACTCATCCCAGAGTGGTTGGCAAACTCGACAGAGCGATCGTCCGATGGATGGCTATAAATCCACTCACCAAAGGTAAAGATGTCAGGTTTATGTGCCTGGATGTCGGCGTTAAACTCTTGCCAAAACCAGATTGGCATATGTTTTACCGTATCAACCCGCAACGCATCTACGCCTCGATCGAGCCACTGTTTAATCGCAGACTTAATATAGTTGCGGTAATCGGTATTGTTTTCGTTAAACGTGGCCAAACCTGAAAGCTCACAGTTTTGCACCTGCCACTCACTTTCCCAGTCGGTTACTTCGCCGTAGTGGTGATACCAGTTGGTTTTATCGTCGTAGAAGTCAGCGATTTTCACACCATCATCATAAAGTTCGCCCTTTACGCCGCTGATATCAGGGCTACTGTGGTTACAAACAATATCTAGCACCAGTTTCATATCGCGCTGGTGCATTTCAGTAACCAGGCGGTCAAAGACGGTATTCCGCTCATCCTGAGTTTTGTTTAGCGAAGGCTCTTCATCCTTGCCTATGAAGCGAGGGTTGATGCGCTTAAAGTCCTTTGTCCAATAGCCGTGAATCGCGGCACTTTCAATAAACAGATCCTCAATTTGCTCAAATAAAGGCGTGAGCCAGATCGCCGTTACGCCCATTTGTTTCAAGTAATCGAGCTTGTCAATTACACCCTGCAAGTCCCCACCCCAGTATTTACCCCAGTCCTGGCGGTTGGGGTCGTATAGCTCTGGATTCGGTCCCTCACTGTTATCTGGATCACCATCATAGAAGCGATCTACCACAATGAAGTAAATTGTTTCCTGGCGAAACTCGATGTCTCTGGTGTAGAGAAATTCCAGGTTAATCTCAACATCGGGAGTGCGCTGCTCCTCTACTAGAGCTTCTACTTTTTGTTCGGCATCCGTGACTTCATATTGAGCAGATGAGCCTTTTGCAGGAGGGGTATTAACCATAGAATACTTGGAGGACGATAAAGGTGAATCTGAATTTATTGAAGCAAACCTACACTCAGTGTAAAGTCTAACGCTGCTCAATTTTATCTTCGACGTTCAAGCTTGCAGCTCAGATGGGTAACTTTGTAGTCCAGAAGGTCAAATTTGTAGTCCAGAAGGTCAAATTGTAGTCCAGAAGGTCAAGTTGAGTCAGAAGTCAAATT
>JAAUTN010000110.1 GCA_012031415.1 Leptolyngbyaceae cyanobacterium SM1_4_3
CGTCTCAAACTCACAACCGCCGATGAACCCTGTCACAGCAGACCTGAGGTTCATCCTCCTCGGAATCCTGGGCGATCGCAGGCTGAACCCACCCCGCAAACGGCAGCAACATCGAACCAACCAGCACAAGTGAATAAGCGATTTTCAGCATTGACAACACCAGAACTTCCTCAGTCTCAGGATAACCACTCAAGAGGTTATGTTCCCAGTTTTCAGATCAGTTATAGCAGTCTTGTAGAAAGTATCAAATTGGTCGTTATACCAATTTAATTTGAGCTTGCACAAAATGAACCCTGGTGGAACAAGGGGCTTAAGCCCCTTGTTCAGCACAACTTCATAAAGAATTGGTATTAGTCATTAGTCACTAGCTATTGACCAACAACCAACAACCAACGACCAACTGCCAATGACCAACTGCCTCACCCATTCAACCAACGCGCTGCATCCTTTGCATGGTAAGTCAAAATCAGGTCAGCACCCGATCGCTTAAAGCCTGTCAAAGTTTCCAGCACAACCCGCTCTTCATCAATCCAGCCGTTCAGCGCTGCGGCCTTAATCATGGCGTATTCACCAGAGACGTTGTAGGCAGCTACAGGTAGGTTTGTCGCTTGCTTCACTCGCCAGATGATATCCATGTAGGCAAGAGCAGGCTTAACCATCAGCATATCTGCACCTTCGGCAATGTCTAGCTCAATTTCTTTGAGAGCTTCCTTGCCGTTTCCAGGGTCCATTTGATAGGTGCGGCGATCGCCAAACTGGGGGGCAGAATCTGCCGCATCGCGAAATGGTCCGTAATAAGCCGAAGCATATTTCGCCGCATAAGACAGAATTGGCAAATCCTGGAAGCCCGCTTCATCCAGTCCAGCCCGAATTGCCTGCACAAAGCCATCCATCATGCCAGAAGGTGCAATAATATCGGCTCCTGCTTTTGCCTGAGAAACAGCCGTTTTCTTCAATAGCTCCAGCGTTGGGTCGTTTAGCACCCGCCCAGACAAATCGCCAACTTCTAAATAGCCGCAGTGACCGTGAGACGTATATTCACACAGGCAAGTGTCCACAATTACCAACAAATCTGGCACTGCTTCCTTAACAGCACGGGAAGCCACTTGCACAATCCCGTGATCGTGCCATGCTCCGGTCGCTTCAACATCTTTGTCTACCGGAATGCCAAACAGAATGATTGCCGGAATTCCCAGGTTATAGACTTCCTTCGCTTCCTCAACAATCTTGTCTACCGAAAGCTGGTAAACCCCAGGCATTGAGCGAACTTCGTGAGCAATCCCTTCACCCTGCACGGCAAAGAGAGGATAGATCAAATCGCTTGTGGTTAAGGTATGCTCACGCACCATGCGTCGAAGCTGAGGATGGTTGCGGAGGCGACGAGGGCGATGAAGTGGAAACATAGGAGTCTAATTGAGATTTGAGGAGTTATATGTCAATTGTTATTGAGTCTAAAGCTTTGACTGCACTCATAACTCGCTTAGAACGTAACTTTCTGTAAAAGCAGTGGGGGCGATCGCCTTTAGTCAGCGTCCTCTTACACCCCTGATACACCCTTACTATACGCACTCCTCAAGAGCTAGCAGAAGCAGCCAAAACCGAAATAGACTTATAGATGAATGGCATCGACTTAACTACCTTGATAAATCTCCAGGCTCAAAGTTTAGAGCAACAGTCATCTGTTTGGGGACTGACAACCAACGGGATTAGTTACCGATTTGTTTATCTTGAAGCAGGCAATCCCATTACCTATCAACTACTGCCAGAAGTCAACCTCATCGACTCAAAACGAGCAGTCTTACTTCTACAGGCTCTTAAAGCAATTAGTAAACTGTAATTTGTTGAAAAGCAATTAAATTGAGGAATGGCTTAGCGGATTGCGATTGAACTCAAGTTTTATTAACTCAAGCTTATGTTTTACGGGTTTAGGCTTAAGTGCTACTGATAAGGACTTGAGAATTAATAGCTTAGGCTTATGCGTTATTGGTTTGAGCTTAAGCATTACTGATGTAAGTTTGAGAGTTAATCGTTCAGGTTTAAGCATGATTGACTCAAATTTAAGCTTGAACAACTCAGGCTTAAGCGTCATCGATAGAGGTTTGATACCAACTATCTAGCTAGATATATTGTTGTCTGCCCTGCAAGTTTTCTAACTCAGGTTGAATGAAGGGCGATCGCCCCTTCTGTGCTTTTATCCCTATGTTTAAATTGTTGAAGATGCAGGAGGGAGTTGGAGGAGGGGCGATCGCACTAGGGGTTATGGAGAGTCAGAGCCTTCGCTCCGCATTCCAAAGCAGGATGTATAGGTGAATTAGAGGGATTGACAGTCCTAAAATGTAAGTTAAAGCGGCAAACAGGTGAGACAATGACATCCAACCTCCGCTCGATGGCTGCAAAGCAAGAGGAACTAATTGCTTACCTCAAGCAACACCGCATCTGGAATGTGGAGGCTCTGCTCTGGCAATGGTTAAGGGTTCATCCGATGTCTCCCAATGAAGTTCTTCAATCACTTCATCAACTAAAAACTTGGTTAGATGCCTTTCGCCCCTTACCGCCTACAGTAGTCAGTGAACTGCGAGAGCGGTATCGGGTGCGTTTTACCTATCATTCCAATGCTCTAGAAGGTAACACGCTTACTCAGAGTGAAACTGAACTTGTTCTAACCACTGGCATTACAATTGGCGGAAAAACGCTCCAGGAACATTTGGAGGTCGTCGGACACGCCGATGCGATCGCCTTTATTGAAGCGTTGGCTCAACAATCGACATCTTTAAGTGAGTGGGAAATTCGCCAGATTCATAGCCTGATCCTGCGAAAAATCAACCCAGAAGAAGCTGGACGCTATCGTACCTTAGATGTGCAGGCAGCAGGCACAGGCTATATCTATCCACCGCACTACTTGTTGTCTGAATTAATGGCAGATTTCATTACCTGGCTCAATTCTGCTGATGCTCAAGCATTGCATCCTGTTCTCTTTGCCGCAGAAGCGCATCACCGATTTGTAACGATTCACCCCTTTAGAGATGGTAATGGGCGCACAGGACGGCTATTGATGAATCTGCTATTGCTGCGGGCGGGCTACCCGATCGCCATCATCTCAAACGAAAACCGACAGCGATATATTGAAGCATTGAGGGAGGGACAGCAATCCGACGATTGGGAACCCTTTTACGCACTCATGATTGATGCCACCCAAACAGCACTGATTGAGGTGCTGAGTATATTAGCGACTGCCGCAGAGGTTCAAAATAAAGAGTTACCGTTCTACCACGAGATGCTGGAGTTTTTGAGGCAACAGGGAATGTAGATCTAAGCGGCAGTGTATTCAGGGTTTAGGGCAATGGCTTGAGTGTAGTCTGCGATCGCCTGGTCGTAATATTGCAGATTCTTGTAGGCTTCTCCCCGATTGTTGTAGGCAGGGGCATATTCAACTTAATCTAATCGAAAGCAAAATTGATCAACTGTTAGATAGCGATGACATAATGGTTTCAACCGTTCCGCTTGTCTCTAGAGTAGTTGGTAGCGTTTACCCATGTGTAAGATTGACTTACGATTACGGGTAAGAGGCAAAATTATAGAAGTAGCATCAGGTTGAAGGAAAAGATGCGCGTCATCAGCCGAAAAATTCTCCAAGACTCCGGTAGCGATAATACCCTGAATACTCTCCCTTGAGTGCTTTGATATTGGGATGAAATCGGGGATTTTGCTCTAGCTGTTGCAAACATCGAGCAATTTTTTTCGCTAAAGCTTTATCAGCGTTGACGTAGACTTTTTGGGCATCCGGATGAAGAAGAACTTCATACATCAGAGCGAAGAGTTCTCCAGGACGTGTAATGAGTTTTAGGAGTTGCTCGATTTTGCTGAACTCGCTCCAGCAATCCAGGAATTGCCAAAAGCTCCTGGGTTGCAGCTTCGCTTTCCGCATCTGCTAAATAAGCTGCAAAATCAGCAAGCACCTGTAACCGCTCTGGCGATAGTTGCTTGAGCAGATCGTGAAGCTGGTGCTGTAACTCTGAAACGGATGCCGAAACCGCCGATTCTATATCCTCTGTTGGAGAATTATCTGTAGAATTCATTGCTCTCCATGCCTATCTCAAGGGTTGACCTCTATTGTAAGGCAAGCCTCTCAAGCAAATTCTACTTCGTCTCGAATCGAACGCTCTCAAAGCCGAAACTGCCGCATTCTGTTAGAAACCTAAGATTGTTCGGATAGCACTGGTGATAGTAGGCGAATGTTTTTCGGCAAAGTCAGTCAGTTCGGCTCCTCGTTTGGCGATCGCCCCTCCTATGCTTTTGCCTCTATGTTTAGTTGTTGAGGATGCAGAGGAGGTTGGGGGAGGGCGATCGCCCTTTGCACTATTTTTCTTCATCTTGATGGGGTGCTTCTAGAGTCTTGCTACCCAACAATCCAAAAATGACATTCATTCCCATTTGCCAGGTAATAGTTGAGATCTCAAAGATGCGGTTTTGAGAAGGAGAGAGTTTTGAATAGGATGCTAACCAAAATGACGTACCACCTGAAATCAGCGTCAACATAAACACAGTGAAGAAAACTTGCTGAAATACAGACTTACTCTTGATGCTCTTCATGGGTCGTTTCAATGATTTGAGATTTGATGTATCAAGATTAGCCAGCAATAGTATCTGACATCGACTAACTGGAGTTAGCAATCAGTTAGCATAGATTTAAAGACTAGTATTAATGTGGCGCAGTCCCGATGTCCTCAAATCCAACGCAGTCTGAAGCTAGTTTTGATGAAGCTGAGCAGCTATTCGATCTGGCGAGGCTTCAAACTGACCTGGAATCAATCAAGCAGGGCAAAATCACAACGACTGACTGGAAATATTTCAAGGGCGTTCTCTGCGGAAATGAAGTTCGGGACATTGCAGAACTATGCATCGTTGCAAAAGGAACTATTTATAACGCCTTAAACAAACGAATCAAGCCTTACTTGTATCAACTTTTAAGTCGCTCTGAGCCAGAAGAAGAAACGATAGATTGGAGTCTTGTTTCCAAGTGGTTGCTTGAAGCAGGTTATGGAATTGGAAAGAACTATAAGGTCAACTGGCAGCAAGTTTGCCGAACTATGCTCGATCGCCAGAAGAAACTCAGCACTAATGAAGTGATTGTGATTGCTTCAGAATCAATGCAGTTTGATTTGCTGAATGATGAAATTTTTGTCTCGCTGGCATTGGTTGAGCGAAAAGAGCCAGATCAATTGAAGCAAGATGTTCATCCTGCACGTCCAGTTGAACGTTTTGAGGAAAGACCACCGATTGAGTATGAGAAATTTCAGGAACAGGTTTTACGACCAGGGAAGAGCGATCGCATTGCCATCATTGGTGAACCTGGAGCCGGAAAGACAACGCTTTTACGACACATTGCCTTTTGGATTCTAGATCAAAAGCTTGGTTTACCGATTTTGATCTCCCTGGGTGACTTGGTTGAGAACGGTGATTTGCAGCGTCTAAAGGACTATTTAATATACGTGTGGCTGAAGGATACCGATCTGGATGTCACTGAAGAAGTCAAATCTGATTTTCTGACACAGTTGAGCCAACAGCGAGTATGGCTATTGCTAGATGGAGTTGATGAAATCGTTGTCTCGTCTAGTGTCGCACTACGCGAGATTAATAATCAGCTTCGAGGTTGGTTAAGCCAGTCGTCCATCATTTTGACCTGTCGCACCAACGTTTGGGATGCCGATATCAATGCTCTTCGAGACTTTCAAACCTATCGCACAAAAGAATTTCATTATCCAGCGCAAGTAGAACAGTTCATTGAAAATGGGTTTCGTAAAAGTAATCAGTTGAGCGGTGAACGCCTTAAAACTGAATTAGCCAAAGTTGAGCGTACTCGACTTCAACAACTTGTTAGAAATCCACTACGGTTAATGATGCTTTGCACAACATGGCATAAGCAAGAAAGCCTGCCATCAACCAAGGCTGAATTGTACAAGCGATTTGTTAGCGAGTTTTACAACTGGAATAAAGCAAAGTGGAAGAGGAAAGACCTGAACTATTCACTCTTGCCGAGCACAGAGACAAAGCAAGAAAAGCTGAACAAAGCTCTTGGAAGTTTGTCACGTCGTGCATTGGACGATGAAATGTCACCGTTTCGTCTATCGCATAAATTAGTTTTTGATGAACTTGGAGATCCGGGCGAAGAAGGTTCTTATTTCTGGTTGGCGCTTAATCTTGGCTGGCTGCAAGTTGCTAGAAACTCAAATCAACCTTCAGAAAAGGTTTATGCATTCTTTCATCCTACATTCCAGGAATATTTTGCAGCATTAGCGATCGATAATTGGGGCTATTTTTTACCTATCAACCACATCAATCGACCAATTCAAAATGAATTTCATAAATATGAGTTTTACCGTGCCTTAGAATCGCAGTGGGAAGAAGTAATTCTATTGTGGATTGGTCGAACCGATATCAGCGATGCTCGGAAGCAAAAGGAAGATTTTCTAACGCTTCTGAGCAAATTCGAGGATGATTGTGGGAGCTTTTACAAGTTTAGAGCTTTTTTTATCGCAACTGAATGCTTAACCGAATTCGATTATCGCCATACGGACTTCATCATAGAAACTATTGTTTTTTGGAGCATGGGGATTTTTGAGGCAAACAAAATACCTCATCTTCCTGAAATAGCTCAAATTTTGGCACGTAGCTTTTTATTGAAGATAAGTGCTGAGAAGGTAGTTAGAATACTAGTTCATATGCTTAAAGCGTTTAACTCGAATTATAGTTACTATCATTCGATGTGCTTGCAGCTTTTAGAGGAAGTGGGAGTAAGAGGATTTAACACATTAGAAGCCTTCATACTATCGCTTGCTGAATTGGAAATGGATTCAGATAATCTCTTGTTCATGTTGCCAACTTCTTCTCACTCATTCTCCAACAAGGAATTTGTTGAGAAGGAAGCAGATTCTGATAATTTGAACAATCATAATAGGAACGAATTTAATCAACAATCGCAAATGATAAAGTTGGATGAGTTCGTTTCAGAATTGAATAAAACTTTAAATAAAATAGATGAACCTGAAATTAGAATTAAAATCATTGCTGATTTTATCCAGCCTCTAAAGCTCCAGATGATTGAAAAAACATCTTCTCCCGAATACTCAAGAGGTTTTGAAGTTCAGTATAAAGTTGCATGGTATCTTTCACAAAGAATTCCTTATCCGGACTTTTATCAAGCATGGCATAGTTCTATATCTACTGATGCTGAATTGCCTGCGGGATGAGGGCGATCGCCTCTTCCTTCAAAAAGTTGGAGACGGTTACACCTTTATACATCGACTACTGATGGAACACTTTGCACAAATGGAGATAGATAGAAAATAATAGAGTTGTTTGGAGTCGTAAAACCTGGTTCAAGTAGCTGTCAGAGTGAAGGGGCGATCGCTTCTGAAGAAAAGATAACGTTTATAATAGCTTATTGAAGCTTTGGGAGTAGGTTATGAATATTGTTATTCCTGACGATGTTATCCGTACTGCAAAAATATCTGAAGCTGAACTGAAGCTAGAGATTGCTATTTTGCTATTTCAACAAAAAAAGATTGGTACTGGCAAAGCTCGTCAACTAGCAGGGCTAAATCTGATTGAATTTAGACAAGAGTTAGCTAGGCGAAATATCTGTGTTCACTATGATGTTGAGGATTTGCAAGCTGACCTCAAAACTTTACAGGAAGCAGGTGAATTGTGATCGTTGTCGTGAGTGATACGTCACCCATTACTAGTTTGGCGGCGATCGCACAACTTGATCTGCTACGACAGCTTTACCAAAAAGTCATTATTCCTCAAGCTGTATATGACGAAATGGCAAGTTTGAGTAAAGCAGTACCTGGAACAATTGAAGTTCAAACTTCAGCCTGGATTGAAACCAGACAAGCTGAAAACCGTGTTCTTGTAGCAAGACTACAGGAAGAATTAGATATTGGGGAATCTGAGGCGATCGCTCTTGCTATAGAAATAAAAGCGGATCGACTACTCATTGATGAAGCTCCTGGTAGAACAATTGCCGCTCAACTTGAGTTAAAATTTACTGGAGTTTTAGGAGTCCTTTTGGCAGCTAAGCATAAAGGAATAATTTCACTTGTTAAGCCTGTAATGGATGATCTAATAGTTCGATCTAGCTTTCGAGTGAGCAATCAAGTGTATATGGAAATTCTAAAAATTGCTGGTGAATAATTTGTTCACTAAATTTTACACACGAGTGCAATGAGCCTGAGCAATATCGAACTGCCTATTGAGAAGATTCAGGAATTTTGCGATCGCTGGCAGATTTCTGAATTTGCAGTGTTTGGTTCTGTTTTGCGGAATGATTTCCGCCCTGATAGCGATACTGATGTCCTGGTTACTTTTGCTCCAGAGGCTAAACGAGGTTTGACTGAAACCTTGCAGATGAAAGAGGAACTTCAAAACATCTTGGGGCGAAAGGTAGACTTCATTGTGAAAGCCGCTATTGAACGAAGCGAGAATTGGTTACGACGAAAGAATATTTTAGAATCGGCGCAAGTAGTCTATGCGACGCGACCAAGAATCTCTAATTGATATTGAACGAGCCGCAAGGCGAATTTTGCGGTGTGAGCTATGGCAGTATACTGTCTTGAGCAATTGACTATTGTAAGAGATAGGGATGGGTTGTTCTCTGTTGTTAACGCCTATCGTCTGCGGGATGAGGGCGATCGCCTGCTCATCAATAAATTATGGGAGGAAGTGCAATGTCTGAAATTACAGTAGACATGAGTCAGTTCAAAGAGCTAGTTAAAACAGCAATCGTTGAAATTTTGCAAGAACAGAGAGAAGCCTTTACCGAAATAATCACTGAAGCGATGGAAGATATTGCTTTGGTGAAGGCAATTGAGGAAGGTGAAAGCACCGAAACAGTTGATCGAGAAGTAATCTTTGAAGCTTTAAGACAGCAGCCATGAAGGTTGAATTCAAGAAGAGCTTTGAAAAAGATCTCAGCAGAATTAGAGAGGTAGAACTGCTACAAAGAATCCAGGCGGTTATCGAAGAAATCGAGGCAGTAAGCGGCTTGTCAGATTTAACTAGTATCAAAAAATTAAAGGCTGAGGGAAACTACTACCGCATCAGATTGGGTGATTACCGACTTGGACTCTCTGTGAACGAGAATACTGTAGTTTTTGTTCGAGTGCTGCATCGAAAGGAGATCTACCGCTATTTTCCATGATTTTGTCGTCAGTTGATAAACCTAACCTTCGCTGAAGGGGCGAGCGCCTCTTCCTTAGGAAAGTCAGAGCTTTGGAGGTAATAAATGTGTCCTATAAACTGAACATTTTGATTGAGAAGGATGAGCATGGTTACTATGCTTATTGTCCTGAGCTTCCGGGTTGTCAAACTCAAGCAGATTCTTTGGAGGAAGCTAAAGAAAATATCAAAGAAGCAGTTGAACTTTATCTAGAAACTCTCACCGCAGAAGAAAAGCAGTCTTTGCAAAATAGAGAAGTGCTAGCCATGACTCTAGAGGTAAAAGTTGCCTAAATTGCCTCGTTTAACCGCTCAAGAAGCAGAAAACTTTTACTTAGCGATGGTTTCAGTCTAATTAGAAGTAAGGGAAGTCACAGAATCTATTTCAAGGGTGGAATTAGAGTTGTAATTCCTTTTCATCCAGGCAAGGTACTTCATCCCAAGATTATTAAGCAAGTTGTGGAAGCGATAGGAATGGAGGAGGATTAAGCGATCGCCTCTTCCTTCAGAAAGTCGGAGGTGGCTACATCTTTATGCATCGACTACTAATGGAACATTTTGCACAGATGGAGATAGATAAACCGCGATCATTGATTTACCTGAAGCGGCGAAACTGGCGTTAGAGTAGCTTTCGTGTCAAACGGGGCGATCGCTTGCGATCGCAAGTTAGGATTATGTATAGCCATAGAGCAGTTGGTTTTAACTATGCAGTCAGAAATCCTAGTAGAAATAACTTCGGAAGGTAAACTAGAACTGCCAGCAGAGGTTCTGTCGCAATTTCATCCTGGCGATCAGTACAAGGTTTCAATTATAGAAGACACGATTGTGCTTAAGAAACTTCCGCCAACGTCTGCAAGCCTGGAGCAATTTTTTGAAGAAATGGATGAATTGCAGCCAGACCTAACTCAACCCACACTTGAAGAAATCAGCGAAATCGTTAAGGAAGTTCGTCACGAATTATGGTCTAATTCATGAGAGTTGTACTCGATGTAAATGTTTGGATATCAGGACTGCTTTGGGGCGGTACTCCTGGTCAAGTGTTACGTCTTGTACAAACCCAGCAAATTACGATCTTTGCTTCAGAAGAATTATTTTTGGAACTGGAGACAACATTACAACGCTCCAAATTCCAGCAGCAGTTGCAAAAAAGAGGGCATACTGTTAGCTACTTCATGACCGTAGCAAGGCAACTGTCGGAACTTTGCTCCATAATGCCTATAGAAGTGTCCGAATTAAGAGATTTTGAAGATCAGAAAATTCTAGCAACAGCCATAGCTGCAAATGCAGAAGTAATTGTTACAGGCGATCAAGATTTATTGGTGCTAGAAGAGTTCCAAAACGTTACTATTTTGTCACCCAAAGCTTTTATTCATCGCTGTTTTTCAAAGTTTGAGAGGTAATACTGTATATCCTAATAAAGGAAAAATAGTTTTTCTTTCAAATTATCGACTACTAAGGGAGCATTTTGCACAAATGGAGATAGATAAAAAATAGTGAAGTTGTTTGGAGTCGTAAGACCTGGTTCAAGTAGCTGTCATCGTGAAGGGGCGATCGCTTCTGAAGAAAAGATAACGTTTATAATAGCTTATTGAAGCTTTGGGAGTAGGTTATGAATATTGTTATTCCTGACGATGTTATCCGTACTGCAAAAATATCTGAAGCTGAATTGAAGCTAGAGATTGCTATTTTGCTATTTCAACAAAAAAAGATTGGTACTGGCAAGGCTCGTCAACTAGCAGGCTAAATCTGATTGAATTTAGACAAGAATTAGCCAAGCGAAATATCTGTGTTCACTATGATGTTGAGGATTTGCAAGCTGACCTCAAAACTTTACAGGAAGCAGGTGAATTGTGATCGTTGTCGTGAGTGATACGTCACCCATTACGAGTTTGGCGGCGATCGCACAACTTGATCTATTACGACAGCTTTACCCGTTTGAATCTCAGGACGGCTTTGAGGCAGTATTCTTATCCTTCATCCTTTCCATCTGCCGCTGCTTTTCCATTTGCCGTGCTTTTTTATCCTCAGTCAGGCCGTCAAAGCAATGGGGACAGGAAATCCCCTCCTGGTATTGAAGAGAAGCCTTATCTGCATCAGAGATAGGGCAACCACAGCTTAAACATTGGTCGTGAGTGCCTGGAGCTAAGCCATGCTGGACAGCAATGCGCTGGTCAAACACAAAGCATTCACCTTGCCAGAGGCTAGCGTCCGGGGGAACTTCTTCCAGATATTTAAGAATGCCTCCGCGCAGGTGATAGACCTCCTGAAAGCCTTGTTGCAGCATGAAGGAGGAAGCTTTTTCGCAGCGAATGCCGCCTGTGCAAAACAGCGCCACTTTTTTGTGCTGGGTTGGGTCAAGCTGTGTGCGAACGTAGTCGGGAAACTGCCGGAATGAGTTTGTTTGCGGATTCTGTGCGCCTTCAAAGGAACCGATCTCCACTTCAAAGTCATTGCGCGTATCAATGACAGTTACGTCTGGGTCGGAAATCAGCGCATTCCACTGTTGTGGGCTGACGTAGGTGCCAACCTGTTGATTGGGGTCAACTTCAGGAATGCCCAGCGTGACAATCTCTTGCTTTAACCGCACTTTTAATCGGTCAAAGGGAGGGGAGTCAGTGAAAGATTCCTTGTGTTCCAGGTCAGCCAGACGGGGATCAGAGCGGAGAAAAGCAAGAACTGCATCAATGGATTGGCGGGGGGCGGCGATCGCCCCATTCACCCCCTCTTCAGCCAGCAAAATCGTTCCCTTGATCCCCTGCTGGTTGCAATAGTCCAGCAATGGAGCCTGCTTTTCGGCAAAGTCGGGCAGTTTGACGAATTTGTAAAACGTTGCAACAACCAGAGCCATCGATTCAAAACACTTCTACTTTTCGGTGAGATCCCAAACGCCATTCCACTCCTCAGGGGGTGGAGTGAGCATCCAGTGGTTACAGCGCTTAACGTGCAGGTCGGCAGCTTTGTCGTGGTGGTCTAGATCTTCCAGGATTGTCCCAAATGCTGCGATCGCTTTGACAAATTTGCGTTCAAGATAATGCTCCCGCCCCTTCTGATAGAGTTCAATCTTGCGTAAATCTACCTCGGTGATTGGCTCCGAACGTAACCCTACCAATTCGTAAATGCTGACGGGCTTGCTCTTACCCTTCACCCGAATTCGGTCTAGCTCTCTCACCCAAACCTGATCAGCACAAGGTTGATAAGTTGTTTCGCTGATAATGATGTCACAGCCATATTGCTTACTGGCCCCCTCCAGACGTGATCCCAGGTTTACCCCGTCCCCAATTGCCGTAAATTCCATCTTGCGGCTGGAGCCGATGTTGCCACTGATGACATGATCAGAGTTGATGCCGATGCCGATTCTGATTCGCGGTTTGCCTTCTGATTCCCGCTTTTGATTGAGAATTTCTAGACGATGGCGCATATCGACTGCCGTTTGCACGGCTAACCAGGCATGGTCTGTCAGCGGCAAGGGAGAGCCAAACACCGCCATAATCGCGTCGCCGATGTACTTGTCGAGGGTGCCTTTGTGCTTAAACACGGCTTCAACCATCGACTCAAAGTATTCGTTGAGCATGACGACCAGTTCTTCGGCTTCCATGCTCTCGGCAATCGTGGTAAAGCTGCGAATGTCCGAAAAGAGGATAGAAACTTCTTTGCGATCGCCCCCCAGCTTAGGATCATCCAGCCTCAGCAGTTCCTCTGCCAACTCCTGCGTCATGTAGCGATACATGGTGTTTTTCAGCCGCTTTTCGTCGCTGATGTCGTCCATCACTACGAGTGCGCCATACACATGGTTCTCATCTGCCACATCAGCAATTGAGTTGATCGACAGGTGAACACTGTGCTGCTCGACATCTGATGAGATTAGCGTCTGGTCAGGGTAATACTGCTGTCGATTTTTGCTGTCTGTGCCCTTCAGCGCAGCGGTGAACCACTTGGAGAAATCGCCTTCCTTAATTTTGATCATTTCCGTGATCGGCCGCCCTTCGATTTTCGCCTGCTCGTCTAAACCCAGCAGCTTTTTGGCGCTTTCGTTAGCGGTAATTACCTCGCCGTCCTTATTAGTTGAAAAGACAGCGTTGGAGAGCGATCGCAAAATGTCTCGCTGCATCTGCTCCTGTTGCTTCACGGTGGCAAATAGTTTGGCATTTTGCAGCGCCACACCCGCCTGGATGTTGAACGCTTGCATAAATTCCTGGTCGCTGCGTTTAAAGCTAGCCTTCCAGCATTCCGGCGCTTTCGGCCAGTCTTCTGGGTTGTATTCGGGAAAGTCGCCCTGCTTCTTCTTGTTGACCAGTTGCGTTACGCCAATCAAATCACCGTCAGCGTTGAAAATAGGCATACACAGCAAGCTACACGTGCGATAGCGATTGGTTGGGTCTAGCCTTTTAGCATTGTTTGCGTCTGGATGTTCGTACAGGTCAAAGGGAATGTTTAGCGGCTCACGGGTTTCGGCCACCTTACCCGCAAAGCCAACGCCAACGGGCACTCGTAGCTCCTTAAGCGACCCATCTGGCATGGAAATTTTCGTCCACAAATCGTTCTGCTCCTGATCAAGGAGCCAGAGCGTACTGCGATCGGCGTTCATCAGTTCCTTGGCCTCTTCCATCACGCGGGCCAGAGTTGCGTCCAAGTCAAGGCTGCTTTGACTGAGCGATCGCGTTGCCTTCATCAGCGCAGTAGCAGCCCGTTGCCGCTGAGTTGCCAGGTAGAAGGAACGAGAGCTTTCCAAGATCAGGCGAATCGATGGCGAGAATTCGTTAAACAAATCCTGATCTTCTTCCGTAAAGCCCTGACGGTTTACCCGCTCAGATAGCAAATCTTCGGGATCATTTGGAAAATTGAGCTTGTTGATCAGCTGCACAACAGCTACCAGCCCACCTTTCTCGCTCAACAGCGGCAGGGTAAGCATGGTGTAGGTGCGATATCCCGTTTTTTTATCTTGCTTTTGGGCAAAAGCTGAACGGGGATCATCGTAAAAATCAAAAGGAATATTGATTGACTTTTTGAAGGCCGCCACTTCACCTGCGATCCCCTGGTCAGCAGGAATGCGTAGCTCCAGGGAGCCGCCCCCGTCATCCTCGGCGACGATTGACCAAAGTTCGTTTTTGTCTTCATCTAATAAATAAATCGTAGTGCGATCGGCCCCCAGCAACTCGCCTGTCTTAAGGGTGATCGACTGGAGCATTTCATTCAGAATCGCATCGAAACCCTGGCTATCTAGCACAGAGTCAAGCATTGAGAGGGTCTGGTTGACGACGCGCAGCTTTTGCTCGACATCCGTCACCACCTGCCGAAACGTATCCTGAGTAAGAGGAGCCAGAAATGCTGAAAAATTGCCGCTTGTAGGAGCAAGTGCCCCACCTGGCTGAACTTGGTGAGGTCGATCAGTTAGATTTAAGTCGTCTGTGTCAACCATGTCAACGTGAACTGTGTCAACGCCGATATCAATCACCGAGTCAGGGTAGGTTTCCCCATCTTCGGAGATGTGAGGATACACATCAATCACAGCGTCAGCATAGTTCCGATCGGGTCGGCGTGGGGATGAAGCTGCCATTAGGTTTCCATGAAAAATTGTAACGATCGGAAGTTGGAAGAAAGCCTTAGTTGCCAAATATCAGCGACCGCTCTCTATTAATACTTTGTTAAGTAACTCTTTATCAACCCGGACTCAGGCTCCTGTAAAACCAGGGGCTATGGCAATCGAAGCGTGATCCTAGCAGCTTTTAGACGACTCTAAGGCGTAAGCTAAGTTTATTTAATTTCATCTTTTGTGACCTGGATATAGCATAGCTAATATCTAGAATTATCTACTGAGATATAACTGGCGATCGCAGTTATATAAAGACATCTTAAGATTCTCAGCGACCCTTTTAAGGAAATTGCTAGAGAACCAACTCGCTACAAATGTGAGCAAATGACTCTGCTCTGAAATGTCAGTGAATTTTCACAATCAGTCCTGAAATATCTATAAAGCTGTCAAATCAGTGCTTTCAGAGTTTTCTGGCGATCGCAGTCAACCCTACAGCAGAAGCAAGTAACCTACAATCAAACTTAAACCTAAATCTGAGAAATCCGAATCTGAGCTTCTGATTCAGCTATTTCTGTATTTCCAGGTTTTCTTTTCACCCCACTTGTTACCCTTGTTTGAATTGTTTTCTCAGCAGAGGAAAAGCCGATGAGTCCAGCAGAAACCCTCGTTTCATCCCCTTTAACTGCCACCGTTGCAAGCCTGAGTCCGGCAGAGTTTGACGAATACGTCATGACCACCTATGGGCGTTTCCCCCTATCTTTGGAGCGAGGCAAGGGTTGTCGCGTGTGGGATGCAGAAGGGCGAGAGTACCTGGACTTTGTTGCTGGCATCGCCACCTGCACGCTGGGTCATGCTCATCCGATGCTGGTCGAAGCAGTGACTCAGCAAATTCAAAAACTACACCACGTTTCCAACCTGTACTACATTCCTGAGCAGGGCGAACTAGCGAAGTGGCTGGTGCAGCACTCTTGCGCCGATCGCGCCTTTTTCTGCAATTCTGGGGCAGAGGCAAACGAGGGCGCAATCAAGCTTGCCCGCAAGTACGCCCACACTGTTTTAGGGATTGACAATCCAATCGTTCTAACTGCTCACGCCAGTTTTCACGGGCGAACGCTGGCAACCATCACTGCAACGGGGCAGCCCAAGTATCAAAAGAATTTTAATCCGTTAGTTCCTGGCTTCTACTATGTGCCCTATAACGATATTCGGGCACTAGAAGAAGCGATCGCCCAGCTTGACAGCAGAGAACGGCAGGTTGCCGCGATTATGTTAGAAGCGCTGCAAGGTGAGGGTGGCGTTCGTCCGGGCGACTTGGCATATTTCCAGCGGGTGCGGCAGTTGTGCGATGAGAAAGGCATTCTGCTGATTATGGATGAAGTGCAGGTTGGCATGGGGCGCAGCGGACACTATTGGGGTTATGAAAATTTAGGAATTGAGCCTGACATTTTTACTTCAGCAAAAGGATTGGGAGGCGGCATCCCAATCGGAGCGATGCTGTGTAAGTCTTTCTGTGATGTCTTCCAGGCTGGAGATCATGCCAGTACCTTTGGCGGTAATCCATTTGCCTGTGCAGTCGCGCTAGCCGTTTGCCAAACCCTGGAGCGAGAAAATCTGCTCGCCAACGTACAGGAACGAGGTGAGCAGTTGCGCCAGGGCTTGAGAGCGATCGCCCAAAGCTACCCTGATACGATCGCTGAAGTCCGAGGCTGGGGACTGATCAATGGCTTAGTTCTCAAATCAGATATTGATCTCACCTCAGTGGAACTTGTAAAAGCAGCAATGGATGCAGGTTTGCTGCTAGTTCCTGCCGGCCCAAAGGTAGTTCGCTTTGTGCCACCGCTGATTGTGAGCGCGGCTGAGATCGATCAAGCATTACAGGCAGTGGAGCGATCGCTAGCCGCACTCTAGCCAACGGTCAATCTCTCAGGGCAAATTCATAGGTCTGGCCAGAGAGTGAGAAGGGGGCGATCGCCCCTTCTCACTCTCTGCTTTCCGGCGGACGGAACTTCAAAATTCTCTGAAGTAAACTAGGGTCGTCCCCAGTTACACTGCGGGTACCTTACGTAGGAAGGTTGTATGTCCCGTTCCGCTTGCCTGATTTTTAATCCCGTTGCAGGTCAGGGAGACCCAGACCAGGACCTGTCCAAAATCTTGGAAATTCTGGGATCAGAAATTGACTTAGATATTTGCAGAACAACGGAAGAAGTCGGAGCCGACCAGCTTGCCGCAGAAGCAGTGGAGCGCGGCGCGGAAATGATTATTGCTTCTGGTGGCGATGGAACGCTGTCTGCGGCAGCAGAGGCCCTGGTTAGTACAGGCATTCCCTTTGGAGTAATTTCACGTGGGACGGCTAACGCCTTTGCGACGGCTCTGGGCATTCCAGACACCATTGAGGCTGCTTGCCAAACAATCTTACAGGGCTTTACCCGTGATGTAGACGCTGCTTGCTGCAACGGTAAACCAATGGTGTTACTCGCTGGCATTGGGTTTGAGGCTGAAACCGTTGAACGGGCCAACCGCGATGCCAAGAATCGGTTTGGGATGCTGGCATACGTGCTGGCGGGGCTACAGCAGCTTCGTAACTTCAGCAAGTTTAATGTAGAAATTGAAACCGACGAGAAATTGATCCAGGTTACAGCCGCATCTGTCACGGTAGCGAATGCTGCTCCACCAACCTCAGTTCTAGCTCAAGGACCCGCCGGAATCGTGGTAGATGACGGATTGCTAGATGTGACCGTCGTGGCTCCGGCAAACGTGGCAGGGGCGATCGCCGCCAGCTATCACTTACTTCAGTCTGCACTCAACGAGAATCCAGCCGAACGTCCCGATATCGGCTACCTCCGCGCCAGAAAAGTTAAAGTCACCACAGATCCTCCTCAGAAAGTGGTGGTAGACGGCGAACTCGCGGGTAACACCCCGGTTGAAGTAGAGTGCATTCCCGGTGGACTCAAAATTCTAGTACCAGAAACCGAAATAGAAGCCCCCAACGAACAGCTAGAAGGACTACCCGATTTAGAAGTGATCCCCAAAAAAGGTGAAATCCAGGAAAAAGTTTAGCCTGCATAGCTGTAGTAATAGAAAGTATCAGAAGACCAGAGGTTCGTCTCTAGTCTTCCAATCTCCAATCGGGGAAGGGGTAATCCCCGATCCACAGCCCCCTTAATTTACGAGCCTTGAACGTCTGCAACAGGTTTTTCTGTCCCAAAAGCAGGCACCTTGATGACAGCAGGATTACCAGCAGGATTAGCTACAACTTGAGCAAACAAAGCCTCATAGCGATTCAGCGCTTGCTCAAACTCATAATTTTCCATTGCATATTTTCTGCCTTGCTGCCCAAGCTGTTCTGCCTTCTGAGGATTTTGATAGAGATCTAGAACGGCATCAGCTAAAAGTTGAGGTTGCTGGGGTGCAACTACTACGCCACCCCCACTTTGCTCTACGGCTCTTGCTGCCGTTCCGGTTAGGGGTACAGAAGCCACAATTGGGCGACCACTCGCCAGAATCACCTGGGTTTTGGAAGGCATATTGAACGAAATCACGTTTCGCTTCTGCACAATTAACCCTGCATCTGCTGCTGCTAGCATTTCTGGTAGCTTCTCACGGGGTTGAAAGGGCAGCAGTCTCACATTGGTTGTTTCTTTAGCGTCGCAATATCTCTGCAA
>JAAUTN010000536.1 GCA_012031415.1 Leptolyngbyaceae cyanobacterium SM1_4_3
GTATTCAGCTTCTGTTTGTTCAATCAATGAGGGGTTTTTCGCCGACAATTCCTGCATTATTAAAGGCAATATCTAACCGGCCAAAAACGCCAACCGCTTTATCAACCATTGCTTCAACATCGGCTTCTTTCGTGACATCGGCTTGCACAAAATCGCCTCTCCACCAGCTTCTGCGATCGATCGAACCGTTTCTTCACCTTCATCCCTTCGACGACCCACCACCACCACCTTTGCTTGTTGTTGGGCATAAGCGATCGCGGTAGCTCTACCGATTCCCGATGTGCCTCCAGTGACTAAAGCCACTTTATCTTGAAGTATCATTCTGTTTCTCCTGTTTCGATCGACATTGAGTGTGAGTCAAATTAAACAAGCCTCAATCTTTTACAGTGACTACCTGCTGGGCAGAGGTTTCCACGTTGAGAAGGTTGCAAGATGTGTCCAATAGGCATCCAATCCAATTGAGAGAAAGATCAGAGCAGCCACAATTAACACAATTGCTCCAATGGTTCGCAAAAGCCGATTCTTTTTGAGGTAGAGCGTGGGTGCAGAAAAGACTCCTCCCAACCCGACTAAAATAAAGGCGACTCCTACCCTCAGCGGCATTGGCGTTAACCCCAAGTTGATAAAGCGAGCGCCAATGAGAAGTAATACAAGTCCTGCAAAGAACCCATAAATACTGAGGGTAATTAACTCCCAACCCATTGCTAGAGCGAGTGACGTTCCAGTCAATAGAATTCCGAACAGAACACTCGTTTCACCATAGGCAATATTGAAACTTCCAATCACGGGCCAGGTAAACGTCATATGTAAGCCAGTAACTAACGAGATCGCACCAACTACACCAAAGCCCGGAATCCAACGTTTTTGATTTGGCTCATCAAGACCAAAATATACATAGGCGGCTAGCAGAACGAGTCCAGCTACCAGGTTAATCAGCATGAGTGTAATGTAATCGATAAACATCTAAACCTCCTGCAATTGTTTGAAAGTGCTTAAATCTTGATTCAGAAAGTAGTTAAATGCGTTCCCATACCAACTCAAAAATTGTTTCAACACCATTGTTTAAAGCTGGCAATGTTCTCAACGTCACTTGGTTCTCGCTCAAAGTAAAGGTGCGAATCAACGTTGTACAAACCCGATTCGGAATCGATGCAATTTCGATGTGGTGAGTTACTGTGTTGCCACTCAACGTATAAGTTCCAGCGTAAGCATTGAATGTTGTAAATGCTTGAGCAAGCTCTTCCACGGGTAAAGATTGCATCTGGGGAGTCAGCGGCGATCTGACCTCCTGACTCAGCGGTGAGCGATCGCTCCTAGAAAACATCACCATCATGTGACCATCTGATGTGTAAGTGATGTAGCCAACCGGATGAGTTCCATACACGTCTGGAGTCACCGTTCCATCAGCGTAAATGGCAGTTGCAGAAATTAACTTCCAAATGCCAATTAGCAGATTGTTCTGGATTGATGGTGTAGACATAATGTGCAACCATTGCTTGATGATTCTCCGCTAGAGAGTAGCGGGTTTCAACACAAAATCAAACTCAGTCGTGTAAAACGGTTTACTTTGATTGTGTGCCTTGAGTTCGTCTAGTGCTTCGTGCTTTTGCAATTGAACGATCGCCGATTGAACTGCAAAGGTTGTATCTGAATCCAGGTGAGGATCGCCAGCCATAAAAATTTGTGTTGTCAGTGGAGTGTACTCCGGAGCACTGAGTTTGAAATGGATGTGAGCCGCCCGCCAAGGATGCCGTCCCAAGAGTCGCAGCAATTCGCCAGATGGACCACTGCTTGGCACTTTGTAACCTAGTGGCACGACGGTTTCAAACATATACTTTCCACTCTCGTTCGTTTTGAAACGTCCGCGAAAATTCCCCAACGGCTGAGATGGCTCTTGGACATCATATAATCCTTGGGAATTGGGTTGCCAAACATCAATCAGAGCATTGGCGATCGGTTGACCGTTCAAATCTAAAACCCTGCCTGACAGGAAAAGCGAATCTCCTTCTGTATCAATACCCAAGCGATCGCCCATCTGCCGTTCTGGTGCATTCGGCACATACAATGGTCCTTCTAAATTGCTTTGTGTACTGCGATGGGCATCGTGCAGCAATTCTACCAACTCTGAGATCCCTAGTAGATCCGTCAACATATGGATCTCTCCAGTGGGAATCTCTTGAGTGTGATGACTTGCTTGGTTGAGAAAATTACGTCCCTGCTGCAATTCTGATTCTGTCAGATTCACCTCGCGCACAAAGTCATGCAAATGTCGAACCAAGCTCGTGTAAATTTCATAGAGTCGCGGGTGAGATTTGCCGCGATCGCCATGATTAATGACGGCTTCAGTGATAGTGTCAAGTGTGATGTTCTGCACGATCGAACTCCTTTTTAGTTACGTGATTAATGATGGTTGTTTTACAGCGACCATCTTGACTTATAGTCTGTGTCCTAATCTAATTGGCTACAGCTATACCAGTGCAACTTTGCCTGCAAGTGTTGTCATCTCGCACTGCCGATCGACTACTGCGCTACAAGCCCACCATCTACCATCAACGTTTCACCTGTTATGAACGATGCCATATCAGAGGATAAAAACAGAACTGCATTTGCAACTTCAAGCGGTGTTCCAATTCGTCCGATCGGTGAAGTCCTGTCAAGTAAGCTTTGACTTCATCCTGCCCACCTGTACCTGCTTCAAACATATCCGTTTGGATTGACCCTGGTGCAACGCCATTGATGCGAATACCCGCTTTGGCATATTGGATCGCAGCAGCTTTGGTTAAACCTACTACCGCATGTTTACTCGCGGTGTAGAGGAGTATGTTAGGAAGTGCAACGACTCCAACCACAGATGCCATATTGACGATTGAACCACTTCCCTGTTTCAACATCTGAGCGATTTCATATTTCATCGACAACCAAACGCCTTTGACATTGACGTTCATCGTGCGATCGTATTCCGCTTCTGTTTGCTCGATCGATGAGGGATTTTCGCCGACAGTTCCTGCATTGTTAAAGGCAATATCTAACCGACCAAAAACGCTAACCGCTTTATCAACCATTGCTTGAACATCGGCTTCTTTCGTGACATCGGCTTGCACAAAAATTGCCTCTGTGCCAGCTTCTGCGATCGATCGAACCGTTTCTTCACCTTCATCGATTCGACGACCCACCACCACCACCTTTGCTTGGTGTTGGGCATAAGCGATCGCGGTAGCTCTACCAATTCCTGAAGTTCCGCCAGTAACAAGCGCAACTTTTCCTGAGAGTTTTTGTAACATAGTGTTTTACTGGGTATGTGATTACTAATGCGATCGTCAAATCGGCAATTTACTTACCAATAAGCCCGCGAATTGCTTCGCCTTGATGACAAATGCCGGGCCGGTCTATTGCAGTGTCGGGCTATCCCGCCGCCCGCTCCGCCTGATGAATTTAGCCTGGAATACGGGCGATGACCTTGATCTCGAAGTCGAACCCTGCGAGCCAGTTGACGCCGATCGCCGTCCAATTCGGGTAAGGCGCTTCCGGGAAGACTTCGCTTTTAACGGTCATGACTGTGCCGAACTGATTCTCGGGATCGGTATGAAAGGTCGTCACGTCAACGATATCGTCAAGCCCGCATCCACCCGCTTGCAGGGTCGCCTCGAGATTGGAGAATGCCAAGCGGACCTGAGCCTCAAAATCCGGCTCGGGCGAGCCATCGCTGCGACTGCCACCTGACCGGACACGAACAGGAGGTCACCCGATCCGATCGCTGCGGAATAGGTGTGTGACCTGTAGAGGTCATGCCGACCGGCGGGGAAAACGGCGTCACGCTGGGTCATATGGAATGCTCCATCGATTAGTGTGTTTGAAGGTAAGTTGGGATCGATCGCCTTACGCACACTGTCAATGCCCACGACGGGAAGTGTACCCGGATCGAGCAAGCCGAGTTGAACCAATACACTTGCCTGATCCCAGTAAAGGTGTTCGTGGGCTAGTTTGCCGTCACGGAACTGGACGATCGCGACTACTGGCACTTCAACCCGTTTTCCGGTGGGAGCAACGCCTGGTAGCATCCAGTCCATCTGGATAGTATGTAGTT
>JAAUTN010000111.1 GCA_012031415.1 Leptolyngbyaceae cyanobacterium SM1_4_3
ATCATAAAGACGGGAAGTAGGAGACATAAATTTGACTGATTTGTGTGGTTACTTACCAGCCTAAATCAATCCCTGCTTCCCTCCTAGCCTCTCGTTCAGACTCCAATACTTTTGTCAGTCAAGCAGGCTTGAGCCGTGTACGGTGAAAGTCGTATGCACGGTTCTGAGGGGAGGGAGCGGGATATATCTAAAACTCGCTCCTTTACCCGACTGTTTAGCTCCACATATGTAAGTTGGTAAGAAACTACCATTTTGAATTTATCTATAAAGGTTTTTAGGGCTTTATCTTGTAACATGTCCCAATAATCTAATCTACTGAGTTAAAGAATTGATGATTCAAAAAATCCTCATCCTAGCTGCAAACCCTCAAACGACACAACCACTGAGACTCGATCAGGAGATGCGAGAAATAGATGAAGGACTGCGACGATCTAAAATCGCGAACGGTTTTCGTTGGAAAAGAGATTAGCAATACGAACAGAAGATTTACGCCGTGCTTTACTAGATGAAGAGCCGCGTTTTGTTCACTTTTGCGGGCATGGTGAGGGTGAGGAAGGACTTTTAATAGAGAATTTAACTGGATATCCTCAGCTAGTAAAAACAGAGCCATTAGCAAATTTATTTAAGCTGTTTTCAGGACGAGTTGAGTGCGTTATCCTAAACGCTTGCTATTCAGAGATCCAAGCTGAGGCAATTAGTAAACACATTCCATATGTAATTGGAATGAAGAAGGCAATTGGCGATCAAGCAGCTATCAAATTTTCTACTGGGTTTTATGATGCTATTGGGGCTGGTAGAACTATCGAAGATGCTTTCGAGTTTGGGAAAAATGCGCTTGAGCTAGACAATATTCCTGGAGAACTAATACCCATCTTAAAAAAAAATGAAAAAGCTCTAAATGTAACTGAGATTGGCTCTCTAGTTATAGAAGTAAGACAGAAAGTAAAATCTTATATTCAAGAGCGATGTGGAACAATGCGAGTCTTGGATATGAGCCAGCCAGTGGGATTAGGCGATATCTATACTGACGTTAATATACTAGAAACAATCGCTGGGCGTAGGAGGATAGGAATTAATGATTTGTTGCAAGACTTCGACCCAGATTCAGAGAGTTTTGATCGTCGTGGAATAGGTAAGGTTCTTGAAAAACGGATACCAGGGTTGGAAGTAGTAAATAATTATCCTAAACTTATGGTTCTGGGTAAACCGGGAGCAGGGAAAACAACTTTTTTAAAGTATTTGGCTATTCAGTGTATCTGGGGAAATTTTCAGAGCCATAGAGTGCCAGTTTTTGTTACTCTGAAAGAGTTCGCTGAAGCGCGTAGCCATCCAGATCTCTTGAAGTTTATCAGTAATCTTCTCAGCGATTATAAAGTTTCTTTTAGTCAAGTAAATCAATTGTTGAGTCACGGCAGATTTTGATATTACTTGACGGCTTAGATGAAGTTCGAGAAGAAGATATCAACCGAGTTTTGACTCAAATTCAAGTTTTCTCAAATAGATTCTTCTTCTCAGAAGAGTTTAAGTTTAATCAGGCTCAGTTTATTGAAGACAGGGAGAAAAACTTAGTGAGCTACAAGAATGGGAAAGGCTGAAAAAGGAGTGGGAAGAATCAGAGCATAAAGATTTGAAGAAAAAACCAATTAAGAAGACCAAACCTGACATATCAAAATATCCTGACATATCAAAATACCCTGACAAAGGGTTAAAGTTTTTGACGAGTAAGTTCTCAAGTCGAATTTACTCGAACCACTTTGTTGTTACTTGTCGAATTGCTGCAAGAGAATATATTTTTGAGAATTTTGTAGAGGTAGAAGTCGCTGATTTTGATGATGCACAAGTTAAGATCTTTTCTTCTAATTGGTTTAGAGTAAAAGAAGATCCAATAAAAGCTACTAAGTTTCTTCAAAGACTGAGTGAAAATCCTCCTATTCAGGAACTTGCTACTAATCCTCTATTACTAACATTACTTTGTTTAGTATTTGGTGAAACGGGAGATTTTCCTGCTAATCGATCTGAGCTTTATAAAGAAGGTATAGATGTTCTTTTAAAGAAATGGGATGCCAAACGGAATATTGAGCGAGCGCAAATCTATAAAAACCTATCTTTAAAAAGGAAGGAAGATTTACTGAGTTATATTGCTTGGGTAACATTTGAGCAAAAAGACTACTTCTTTAAACAGAAAACCATAGAAATGCACGTTAGTACTTATATCCGTAATCTACAAAGTCCTGAAGCTGATGCAGAATCTTTGCAATTAGACAGTGAAGCAGTAGTCAAAGCCATAGAAGCACAGCATGGTCTGCTAGTGGAGAGAGCAAAGGGCATTTATTCATTTTCCCATCTTACTTTTCAAGAGTACTTTGCAGCTAGGGAAATAGTTTCTTCTTTAGGTTCGCGACGCTCTCTATCTCTTACAGATCTAATTTCTCATATAGAAGAGAAGCGATGGAGAGAGATATTCTTGCTAACTGCTGGAATGATGCGAGAAGCAGATGATCTTGTGCAACTTATGAAAAAATGGGCAGATATGCTACTTGAGCAAGAAAAGGAGTTACAGCAATTTTTGATTTGGATTCATCAAAAGTCTGTTTCAATAGAAGCTCCCTGTAATCTTCCTGCTAAACGCATGTTCTATTTTACGCTTGCACTTGGCTTTGAGCAAGATTTCGCTATCTTTAGTGTCCTTGATAATGCACTTACCCATGCAATTACTCCAGGACAAGATCTTGCTTTAACTCTTGGACGCGATTCTCATCTTGAGGTTGCTCTAGGCTATGACAGGGCACTAGATTTACTGTTATACCTAATGCTTAGTATCAAGAACGAACCTTTTCGTATTTTTACTATTAAAGGAGCTTTTGAGCGAATATATAATAATTTTGCCAAAAGTCTAGATCTTGAGTTGCAACAATTAGTAGAATCATTACCAAACCTTTCTCCTAGTTATCAGCAGCAAAGGCAGCAAGCAGAAAGGTGGTGGTTAAATGAGGGGAAAAGTTGGATTGAGAATTTCAGAGATGCTAGCATTAGGCATCGCAACATTGGTCGCATCTGGAAATTTAATGATCAGCAAAGATCTTTGCTAAAACGATATTATGATGTGAATAAATTCATACTAGACTGTCTGCATAGTGATTGCTATATAACCCGAGAAGTTAAAGAGTATATTGAAATGGCATTATTGCTACCGAGTGACGAAATCAAAAAATTCCTCTTACCACAGGCTAACAACCCGATTGGAGCGGACTGACGAAGTTGGCTGGTGGTGCGGCAAAGGTCACTAGCAGCCGCTCAATCGGAACGTTAGACCGCTGAATTTCGGTTGGGACGCAGCTTGAAGCTTGTCTGTGTGTAAAGCAGCTATTTACTAACTACTCTCGTAGTTTCAACTTGAATCATGAAAGTGATTTATAAAATAACTTATCCAAATGGAAAAATTTATATTGGGCAAGATTTGACAGATAGCATTAATTATTTTGGAAGTGCTAATAATAAATTAATTGAAAAAGATTTCACAAGGGAACAAAGAAGAGACTTTGTAATTAGAAAAGAAATACTTTGGGAGTCAGAAACAGCTTCAAATCAAGAGGTTAATGCGAAGGAATTAGAGTATATTTTGCTGTTTAGAGCAAACAATCCTAACATCGGCTATAATCAACGACCTAAATTTAATGGCTAGAAACTCTAACAAATGCTCACTCTGATTCCAGATGGGAATATAATTTTGTGTGGTGAAAGTTTTGATTCCCATGCCAACGAGTGATTCTGAGTTGCAAGCTCAAGCCCGAAATATTCTAGATGCGATCGCTTTCACGTCCTTTGAGCAGTGTCAACCATTAAATCGTGAGTTTCGTGATATTCCCGCACGTCCCGGTATTTATGCAATTCGGCACAAAACTAATGGGTTGCTCTATATCGGCAAAACTAAGAGTTTACGAGGTCGCTTTAGTGGCGGTCACAAAGCTTTTTTGTGGGCATGGTTGGACAAGTACAACGATGAAGATGTGCGGATCGCAGTACAGGTCATCTCGCATTGGGGAAACCCCGCGCTACTATTGGAGCTAGAAGCCATTATTCTAAGAGCTACTGAACCCCCTTACAACGCCCAGATTCCCACTGAAAGGTGATGCTATGCAAGCTAAACTCCAAGAGCAACTGTCTTCGGCTGATGCTGAAGTCATTTTAGGGCGATTGCCTGAGCGAATTCGGACGGCTCTGATTGATCGTGCTGCTGAGATTGAGTATCCAATTGAAGCAGTGATTGAGATGGCGATCGCAAGTTTCCTTGATTCAGAGGCGTTGGGTTTCGCAGATTGCAAGCCAGGGCGTGGTCAGTAGAGCTTTATTGTTAGGGATTGCGCGGTCTAACAATTCGCTTGGAGCGGACTGCTGAGAGATCCTGGTTTTGTATTCAAGGTTATTTTCAGCCGCTCAAGCGAACCGTTAGGCTGCGTTCTCACTCTGTGAGTGGCATTTTTATTAACAATTAGCTGCTCTGTCTGTGTTGAGACATGCGGATCTATCTCAGAAACTATTCGGCGGATGTCAGAGCAAGTAATATCAACCTGCAAAAGTACAAAAAACTGCTATGTCTTGGAATAAGAGCTTTGTACTCATTACAAATCCCCCGAGTCTTTCGGTAGAGCGGTTGCTGTCGATAGTGGCTCCAAAAGAATACAGAATTGACCGTACTGTCTATCTTTATGAAACTATTAAGCACTACTTTGACGAGCCAGACGCTATTTTTGTCGGTGAGTTTAATGGCTGTCTGGTTCTTATCCATGATGAGCTGACCTGGTTGCTGTTAGAAAAATCGCCGGGCGATCGCGCAGTCAGAATCATTAACTTTTTCAAAAACTCTGAGATCGTCGCTATCACGGAAAACGGAACATCCTACAGTTTTGGATATGCGTTAATCCGCAATCAGCAACGCATCCGTCTCAAGATTGGTGATGACGGCGAAATTTTAGAAGATGTTGGCACAGCACTTGACACCGAGAAGGAATTACTTGCAGATATGAACAAGCGTGGACAGTACCAAGAGCTAGTAGATGAAAATTTGTATGAAGGAGACTCAATCGAGCAAGCTCACCAACTCGCTCAGTTTGAAGTTTGTTGGCGAGTGCCCAACGTTCTCTTTGAGCAATACCTTCGTCAAAAGCTTGACTGGCTGTCAGATAATCTTATATTGACCCGGTGCTTACCAACTTAGAACGAGAAATCAGATTTTGTTATTAGACTGCCTCGGAGAAGCAAGCGATCGCATCATAACAATCCCAATACACCGGAACAAAGTCAAGTAATCGGTAAGTTGCCAAAGTTATCTGTGTCCGGTAATCGGGGTCGTTAGGCTGCTTCGAGTCCTCAATTGGGCTAGTACAGCAAACTTATTTGTGGAAGCTTGATTTCAACCTACTTGTGCAATCACTTGACCAATTTTTTGAAGGGTTGCACCTGTTGCTAATATCGCTCAAATTAACAATCCAATAGAAACTGAAGCATTACCATTTTCTGCTTTTGCAACACGAAGCTGGCTTGGGTTTTCCAGGATGAACTAATGATGTGCAACTAAAGTTCTGGAAACCCTGGTTTCCTGTGGAGCAGGCATTTTGCCTGCTTGATTTGGACGGGCAAGATGCCCATCCCACAGGAGGCTAGAAAAAGTTGCACATTGCGTTAGATTGGTCAGTTTTAACTGACTTTAGCTCTTAGCCCAAACTTTAGTTCAAGGTACAGGAGAGTTTACAGACTCCTAAATTCGGCGCTCCCTTCTTCGCCTCGTTCCTAGTCTCAGCCCAATGCTTACTTTCATAAGCACAAACCACAGATGGGGGCAAATAGCGGTTTGCCCCTATCTGTGGTTTGTGCATTTGCAAAATGCTGTAGTCAGCGCCATTGCATTTAGGATCGCTATAGCTACAGCAGACTTGATTGGCAAAATCCTGCAAGCGATTAATCTTCGATAAGGTGCAATTATGTCTTTGCCTGCTTCGGTTGACCAATTAGTTTGCATTCCTATCTTTGCATCGTTGCAGCCTTCAGAACTGGAGTTACTTCAGCGCCATGCCTGGGTAAAAAGTTACCTGAAAGATGAGGTAATTGTGTACGAGGGAGATCAGCTACCGCCGCGCTTACACGCACTGCTGCATGGAAGAATTCGGGTGGCGCGAACGGCAGCAACAGGCAAGGAAACGATTTTGCGAAATTTGTCGGCGGGTGACATTTTTGCGGCTCCGGCACTGCTGGGTGATGGAATTGCCCCCGCAACCGTTACGGCTGAAATAAACTGTCAGGTTCTGACGGTGGAGCGGGAAGCCTTGCTGAATGCTATTCGCGAGGCTCCAGAAATTGCGCTAAAAATGCTGAGTGTGTTTAACCAGCGGCTTCAGCAGCTTCATGATACGGTACATGGTCTGGTGTCTGAGCGGGCGATCGCTCGTCTAGCTCAATACATTCGGCGCACTGCGGCTGAACAGGGCAGTAGGATGACAACACCAGGCGAGTCTCTCCAGGTTTTGCTCCCCTATTATCGAATTGCCCGCAGTATTGGCATTACTTACGAGGAATGTGTCCGACTATTTAAACAGCTTCAGTCGATTATCTCTTACAGTCGGGGTGGCAAAATTACCGTGCTGGACTGGGAGAAGCTAGAAGCGATCGCCACAGGTAACTTACCGGATAATGCATGATTGCCATGTCCCTATCCGCTTTTAGGTTGCAGACAAGATCTTGTCAGTCTCCTCCAAATTACCTTAATTCCCGCATCACATCATGAACTCAGATACAGAATTTGCCAAATTATGGAGAACGAATGTACCTGGCATTGAGCTATTCACTGCCCAGTTGTTTCGCCATGCTTTTGCCAAGCATATGCATGAGGAGTACACCATTGGCATGAATGAAGGCGGGCAAGGGCAGTTTTTGTATCGAGGTGAAACTTATCGCACTTATCCAGCAAGTTTCAATCTAATTAATCCAGGTGAAGTCCACACAGGACAAGCTGAATCTAAAGCAGGTTGGACGTTTCGCAATATCTACATCAGTGTGCCGCTGGTCGAGCAGATTCAAACTCAACTGGAATGGCAGGGAAAAGGATTGCCCTATTTCTCTCAGCCAGTAGTTTGGGATCAGCCATTAAGACACTCCTTTTACAGCTTATTTGAGGCATTAGCCGAGCCAACGTCTCAGCTTGAGCAACAGTCCTATTTGCTTGATGCATTCTCACAGCTATTTGCAAGACACGCATCACTACTTTACTCTTGGCGATCGCCCAAACCAGAAACCAGAGCCATTGCAATCGTTCGGGACTATCTCAAGTCGCACTATGCTGAAAATACCTCAATTGAGACGCTTACACAGCTAACTGGATTAAGTCCCTATTACTTAATTCGCAGTTTTCGCCAACAGGTCGGCTTACCACCACACAGCTATCAGCGACACTGGCAACTCGTACACGCAAAGCGATCGCTGCAAATCTCCAAACCCCTAGCCGAAATTGCAGTAGAACATGGATTCTATGACCAGAGCCATCTAAACCGCGTCTTCAAACGCACTTTCGGAATCACACCAGGTCAATACCAGAAGGGCAATTCTGTCCAATACGGATGAGTTTGAGGGTTTGTATTGTTTGGGGTAATGGTCATTGGTCATTGGTTATTAGTCATTGGCTGCTCACAAATGACCAATGAAAAGTAACAAATGATTACTTTCCCCTTTAACAATGCCTACTCTACTCAAAGACTTCTCCCTTTCTGCGCGATCGCAGGTTTCGTTACAGTGCTAGTTGGGTTTACTAGCTCCGCTGTGATTGTATTTCAGGCAGCTCAGGCGCTTGGGGCTTCTCCGGCTGAAATTGGCTCCTGGATGGGCGCACTGGGGTTAGGAATGGGACTGACGTGCATTGTGCTGTCTCTGCGCTATCGAGTTCCAGTGGTTACAGCCTGGTCTACACCAGGGGCAGCTATGCTGATCACGACAGCGGCCGGAGTGCCAATGGAAGAGGCGATCGGCGCATTTCTAGTCTCCGCAGGGCTAATCACATTCTGCGGGTTTAGCGGTTGGTTTGAGCGGATGATTAACCGCATTCCCATGTCAATTGCTGCGGGAATGCTGGCTGGCGTACTGTTGCGCTTTGGGCTGGATGTCTTTGTCTCCATGCAAACACAATTTGCAATGACCTTTTCAATGTTCTGCATTTACCTGCTCATGCGCCGCCTATCGCCACGCTATGCAGTCGTGGCTGCATTAATCTTAGGTATTCTTATTGCCGGACTTCAAGGACTCTTGCAAATTGAAACCTTAAGCTTGCAATTGACACAACCCATCTTGACGCTGCCCCGATTCTCACTCAGCGCTCTCATTGGCATAGCATTGCCCCTGTTTGTGGTGACAATGGCTTCGCAAAACGTACCTGGAGTTGCTGTGATTCGAGCTTCTGGCTACACGGTGCCCATTTCTCCCTTAGTTGGTTGGACGGGGGCTGCCACACTAGTTCTGGCACCTTTTGGAGCATTCGCGCTGAATCTTGCCGCCATCACTGCCGCCATTTGCATGGGACGAGAAGCCCATGAAGATCCGGCAAAGCGCTATGTCGCAGCCGTTTCAGCCGGGATCTTTTACCTAATTATTGGACTATTTGGCGGCACCGTTAGCTCAGTCTTTGCGGCCTTTCCTCAAGAACTAGTGCTGGCGATCGCCGGACTCGCTCTATTAGGCACCATTGGCAACGGACTAATAACCGCCCTAACTCAAGAAAAAGAACGTGAACCCGCACTGATCACATTTCTTGTCACGGCATCTGGAGTTACTCTATTTGGTGTGGGTTCAGCCTTTTGGGGATTGGTTGCAGGTGGACTGGCGATCGCTATCTCACAAGTAAAAAGAGCAACAGTCGTCAGTCATTGATCATTTGTTGCTTATTTATGGCGCTACGGGTTCTGATTAAGACTTTTGTGTGCAGCGCTGCCACACAAAAACGGGTCCTAAGATATGCGCCTAACGCTATAACCAGTAACAAAATTGTTTATGTTACTCATTCATGAGTTAATCTAGTCACAATAGAAAGTCATTTAAGCGCTTTTCTTTGCCATCATCTGATGACTTTCTGTTGAAGTTCCTGTTTTGCCGCTCTGCAATTTTAGCCAGATCTGCTGCAACGGGGACTTACTGCTTCAGAATTGACCCTAAACTCACCTTATTTAAGGACTATCCCTATGAGCAACCCTCAGAAAGCCGACTCAACCACCGATCCCACTCTCGTGAAACTGCTTGAAGCAGAATCAGACTTGGCCGCACAAGCCATTACCCTGACCAGCCAAATGGAAGCCCTAAAAGAAAAGCGTCGAAGCCTTCAAACTGTGATTGGTCTATTTAGCTCGACGGGCACTGCTACAGACTTGTTAGAAAATTCTGAGACTAACGGCGAAGTTGAATCTACTGCGTCAGTTGAAGACTCTTCGTTTGAGTCTGAAGAACCTCTAGATGAGTCTGACGCTGAATTGCCCTCAAAATCTGGCAGTTCTGCGGATAGGGGTCGCAAGTCTTCAAAAGCAGCGCAAACCGAAAAATCGACTGGACGAGACACGGCATGGCGGCGCTATATGCGTAAAGAGTTTGCCAAAACCTCTTTACCTGAAGCTGTTGCCTACATCTTGCACCAGCAGCCCAACAAAGTGTTTGAAGTTCCAACTATTGTCGATGCTCTGTTCATCGAAGCAACTCCTAAAGATGCCCGCAATGATGCTCGCAATCGTGTCTCTAATGTGCTTTCAATCGGCTTGAAGAACAATAAATGGTATCGAGGTAAGAAGGGACAGTACAGTCTTTCTCAAGCGGCTGTCAAGGCGAGTGTGGCATCGTAAATTAAGCTCAGGCGTTGGCTTGCTAGCAAAGCTTCATTAAGTTCGATCTGACGAAAGGAAACATTATTTAACACATATTTTTGGGAAAGACTGATTGGCGCTGTCCCACTGGTACTCGATGCCGTTTGAGGTGAGTGTTATTCAGTCCTGATTTTGTGCTGCAAAATTTTGAGCTTCCATAATCAGCAAACGGATGGGATCACTGATAAGGCGCATTTCAACTGTGTTTGTAAACCAGGTATGACTAACTTCAAATCTGGGGTAGCAAATAGGGGCTGTTTCTCTAGCGATCGCATACAATGAGGAGTCAACTAATTGAAATGTGAGTTTTGCCAGCGTCGCTCCACGCTTAGCACTTTAGAGTAACGACCTATGACCGCAGATGAATTAACTCAGTGTCTTAATATGGCCAGAATGCTCAATCTGGTTACAGCTACTCGTCGCATCAATGGCGTGCTGTATGTTTACCGTCTCAATGGGCATTACATGACTTGGGAGAGCTTTGTTTCAGAATATCCCCTGGAACGACTACAAGCCATGATCAACAGAAGCAGGTAGCGAAGTTACTTCCTGACTTCCTCCACTCACCCCAGAATCAGCGCTAGTGCCACTCTTGCAAGAATTTTATGGGGCTGCTTTCCGTCTTCGGGTTATTTCTGACCTATGTCCTTGTTCCCGGTATAGCAAGTAGTTTTGTCGGACTACTTGCGTGTGCTTGCTGCTCTCTTTCGCAAGCTTTCTTCGGGTCTTTTGCCAACGTTTGCCCAGTCATCGATTGGAGGCGCTTTAACCTCTGCGATCGCTGAGACAGAGAAATGGCGTTTGTCTGAAGGGATAAATTCTCGTAGGGGCGAACGACCGTTTGCCCTTGCAGGAGGCACCAAAAGAAATCGGTACAAAAAATGGGAGGATTTTACTCCTCCCGTTTTGGTTGATTAGATAATCAGCGCTACAGCAACTGACTCAATCTAGATCTAAATTTGCTTAGATTTTTGTATAAATTCAGGCAGGATGTTCCACATCTACACAAAAAACAAATCAGTTTCTAGACCTTATACCAATTTAATTTGAGCCTGCATAGGATGAACCCTGGTGGAACAAGGGGCTTAAGCCCCTTGTTCAGCGCAACTTCATAAAGAATTGGTACTAGGGATCTGCGTTTATTTAAGATCCCATTTCTTATGCAAGTCCCTTAGTATTTGCTAGAGGAAAAGCTGCCGCGATTGCCGCCACCAAACGAACCTTTATTGCTTTCGCGAGGTTTAGCTTTGTTAACTTTGATATCGCGACCCATCCATTCGGCTCCGTCAAGCGCATCAATAGCGGCTTGCTCTTCATCATCGGTGCCCATTTCGATGAAACCAAAACCACGCATCCGTCCAGTTTCGCGGTCAGTTGGAAGCTGAACTCGCTTGACCGAACCATATTCTGCAAACACAGAAGTCATGTCTGCCTCGGTAACATCGTAAGACAGATTGCCTACATAAATCGACATAAATTTTCTCCAAAATCAGAGGTGTGTAGAGATTGAGATTTCGGAGAGAAGCCTGTCAAAACCAAACGTGAAATCGTCAAGACTAAAAACAAACGCTGCAACCGATACTTAATTCTCGATCATCAGTTTAACACAAAAATTATCTGTTTTGTGCAACATTTCCTCGATTTCGAGCAGATTTGTCAAAGATTTGTCTGCTCAAACGCAATTCTGACTCAAACGCTTCAGGAGTCACGCTGTAGTAAAACACTTCTGTAGCTCCATACTCAATATTCTGCTCGTACCTCATGCCTAGTTTTTGCATGACTCGACGAGAAGCAATATTTTCTGGACCTGTGACGGCAACAATTTGTTTTAGCTTAAGAGTGTCAAACCCCCAATGCAGGACGGCTCTAGCTGCCTCGGTAGCCAATCCCTGCCGCCAATAGAATGGATTGATCGCATACGTTAGCTCGACTTCTGATGTGTCACCTAGATAATGCAGACCACAGTGTCCCATCAACTGCTGATTTTGCTTGTGAATGAGGGCCCACACGCCAAAACCGTGTTTTTGCCAGTGGTCTAACCGTCTGTGTAAGATCTGAGCCGTCTGTTCAAAGGTGAGCGAACCCGTTGGAGATAAAGCTTGAGCGACCAGGGGATGGCTGTAGATTTCTTGATAAAGCTGATTTAAGTCAGCAGGGAAAAAATGCCTGAAAATAAGACGAGGAGTTTTGAGCATGGGTGAGAATGTTGGAAGTAAACAAATTAAGAGATTTTCCTGTCAAGGGTTTAATTAGGACGGTAGAAGAGGAATGGCGATCGCCCTCATCTCACCCCAGCATCTAGATAACAACAAAACTATGGCTTCAAAGTTTCGCTGGTCAAATTTCAGTTTATTGCCCGCTATTATACTGGCTGCAAGTATCATTGCTGCGCCCGCAGAAGCGGCCGTGCTTCAGTTTTGGCGATTTGACACAAACGCAAATCGTCTGGTGTTTCTAACCGATATTGGCGTTCAGCCCAGGGTGCAACTGCTCGACAACCCAACTCGACTTGTCGTAGACCTCCCGGGCATCGTCTTTGCGCGTCCCACCGTGAGACAGCCTGCTCGAAATCCTGTTCAAGAGGTCAGGGTCGGACGATTTGAAGAGCAAACTACTCGCATTGTGGTTGAGCTTAGCCCTGGCTACACGATTGACCCAGATGAGGTGAGGGTCAGGGGAGCTACAGCCGCCCAGTGGAGTATCGATTTGCCGACACCTCAACGATTTTGAATCAGGTGCAAAGGTTTTCACAACCTCTCTAAAGTTCATTACGGGTGATGCTTATCTGAACGGCACAAGGCTTAATGTTTGCTCGGCCGGATTATCCCGTACTGCTCTCAGGCACAAAGCTTGAGGTACTCAAACGGGATCTATACAGGTAGAATGCAAAATCAGGCGATCGCTCCTCACCCAATCGCTTCAATATCTGCAAGACTCCATACAAATCATTGTTCGGATTCACGAGTGAAAAAAGTTTGGAGTTAGCATATTCAGCCGCAGGTTGGCGGGTCGCCTTCAGAAATAAAAACTCATTTCCATTGGTAATCATGCCAAACGTGGGTTGTGCCTCCGGGTTACCTATCATGTAGGTCAGGGCTTGAGGAATTGCCCGCGTCACTGCAAAGTCACTCCGCTTTGACTCAATCACCAGCAGCCACAGGCGGTTTTTCAGCACCAACACATCAATTCGCCCCCGAATCACTGTACTTTCATCCTCTAGTTCTACGTCTATACTGGTTTCTGTCTCAATCCGAAATGGCTTGTGATAAAAGCCAGCCAAATCTAGCAGCGGTGCAAGCACCACCATTTTGACGCTGTTTTCCAGCATCGGTGGGTCTTCCATCAACTCCATAAAATTAGCCTTGACGCGATCGAGTAACTGTTGTTCTGCCTCACTCAGGGCGGCGTGAGTTTCAAACCACTCAGGGAAAAAGGTTGAAACTTGAGCCTGCTGCAACCCAAATGTCTGCTTGAGTTCGCGTAGCGTCACCTCAGCAGCCGGAACTGTTTGCACCATCCCTACCACTCCTGTTTACAGCACTGCATCCAATATGCCGCGAGTTTTGTCTTCTGGCGATCGCATTTTTTGTTCAATCTCCTTAGAATTAGGCAAGCCCTGCTGCCGATCGCTGATCGGAAATCCACTGGTGAGCCGCCGCAAAATCATCAGTCGTGATTTGAATGGAACTGGGATCGGTATGCCCTTGAGCGCGATAGCGGCGGATCGCTTCTAGCGCAGCTTGATTGCCCAGAAGCGATAGGTCAGCGCCATTCCAGCCTTCGGTTTGGGTAGCCCAGTTTGCTAAATCTATATCTGCTAAGGGTCGTTTGCGGTTGTGAACCTGGAGAATTGCCAGACGGCTTGCCTGATCGGGCAAATCTACTTTTAGCTGCACATCCAGTCTGCCAGCCCGCAAGAGCGCAGGGTCAAGGGTTTCAGGACGATTGGTAGCTCCGATCAGCAACACATCAGCGCAGTCCTGTAGACCGTCTAGTTCGGTGAGCAGTTGCCCGACGACGCGATCGCTCACTCCTGAATCGCCAGAAAAGCTGCCCCGTGCAGGTGCCAGCGTATCAATTTCATCCACAAACACCACACAGGGAGATGCCTGTCGCGCTTTGGTAAACACTTCTCGCACCGCCTGTTCAGATGCGCCCACCCATTTGCTCAACAGTTCTGGCCCATTCACCGCAATAAAGTTTGCTCTAGCTTGGGAAGCAACTGCCTTAGCCAAAAGGGTTTTGCCCGTGCCGGGAGGTCCCCAGAGGAGGATGCCACGCGGCGTTTTGGCTCCGGTTTGTTGATACAGTTCGGGGTAAAGCAGGGCCCCTTCGACCGACTCCTGGAGGATTTGCTTGACGCTTTCTAAACCGCCAATGCTATCCCAGGAAACTTGAGGCGACTCAATTTCAACCGATCGCAGCACCGCAGGTTTAATTTCTTTAATTGCCTGGAGGAAGTCTGCCTGGGTCACTGTCATTGTGCGCGGAACGGGCGCTTTGAGCGAAGGCACCAGTCGCCGCAGGGCAGTATAAGCCGCTTTTTGACACAGCGCTTTCAGGTCTGCGCCCACCATCCCGACTGAGAGATCAGCGATCGCCCCCAAATCAACCGATCCCTCTAATGGCATTGCTTCTGTAAGAATGGCAAGGATTTCCAGTCGCCCATCCCGATCGGGAATGCGAAACTGCACTTCCCGGTCAAATCGTCCAGGACGACGCAACGCCGGATCAAGATGGTCAGGACGATTGGTAGCTGCCAGGACGATCACGCCTTTAGTTCTGGTAAAGCCGTCCATCAGGCTCAGCAGTTGAGCGACTACTCGTTTTTCAACATCGCCTTCCACTTTGGAGCGATCGGGCGCAATGCTGTCAATTTCATCAATGAACACAATGCACGGAGCAGAACGGGCTGCCTTCTCAAACAGTTGCCGCAGACGGGCTTCGGCTTCTCCATAATATTTGCCCATTACCTCAGGCCCGACAATGGCAATGTAGTTAACCCCCAGTTCTTCAGCCAGGGCACGGGCAGAAAGGGTTTTTCCTGTGCCAGGTGGCCCGATTAAAAGAACTCCTCGCGTCGGTTCCAAGCCTAGCATTGCTAACAGTTCAGAACGCTTGAGCGGAATTTCGACCAGTTCTCTCAGTTCTCTAAAAACTTCTGATAGCCCACCCACCCCTTGTAGAGAACAGTCGGCGGCAGGTGGGGTGACAATAACCCGGTCAGCAGTGGCACTGGCGGCAGGATTAGTGGTTCGAGAAGGCGATCGCCCAGATGGATTCGTTTGAGGGCGATCGCCCTCCGCTGTACGACTGGCACGACGAGAGGCACTAGAGGGATTACTACGACGAGATACTTCTGCTTGAAATCCTTCGTTGCTCGTTCTTCCTTCAATCTCTCGCACAAAATAGAGCAAATCTTCAAATCCCTGATCGATCAGGTCTTCAAATTCCTTAAACAAATCGCTCATCGCCATTACCACAGTCCAGTGTTTTCAGTATAGTCATCCACTTTGGGAGTGTGGGCTTTGCTTAAGGAGGAGATATTTTTGACGACGAGGGGGTTACGATTTAAAGAAAGCTAAAAAAACTCACCTACTCGACGGGTTCCTGGAGCTCCGTAGAGGGATCGATTAGGTCAAAACGGTCAAGCAGCAGGACTACACCAACTGATACTAGTGCCCCAAGTCCAATGCCAACTGCTAGTAAAAAAAGGTAGAGCCGCTTCAGATCTCTGCGCGTCGCCGCAACATCTTCCCGTCGTCGCTGGGTCAGTTCTGGCTCTTGTCGATCTCTCTCTTGCGGTGAGAGAGGAATGTTTCTCTCCGGTGCCCAGTCTGTTTGGATCGGCTCTCTCTCCTGGGGCATACGGTCTGGCAAATGCCTCCCATTCTGAATATGGGAGGTCTGATCAGGCTTTGAGGGGTCAAACGGATGATCATTCATGCTTATATTTTGCTCAACCTTTCGTCGGTAGCATCAACCTATAGGCTAAGACAAAAATAAATCCCCAGCCAGTCCGAAGACTGCTGGGGAACCATCAGGGTGCATCTATTGATTTCAGTATACCCCTATGAGGGGTGAAACCCCTCACTCTACGAAAAATATTTTGATCGTCGTGGATCATAGACGAATAGCTAAAACTTTCGTGACCATTCCTGAAACCACCGCTCAACTACAACTTTGGTTTGGGTGAAGAATTCAACGGCGTGATGGCCTTGTCCGTGCAGGTCGCCGAAGAAGCTTTCCTTCCAACCGCTAAAGGGGAAGAAAGCCATAGGAGCCGCCACGCCGATATTGATGCCAATGTTTCCGGCTTCTACTTCGTAGCGAAATTTGCGGGCGGCGGCACCGCTGCTAGTAAACAGACAGGCCATGTTGCCATATTGTCCTTGATTAACCAGGGCGATCGCTTCCTCAATGGTGTCCAGGTGAATTAAGCTCAGTACCGGGCCAAAAATTTCGGTTTGGGCGATTTCTCCAGTCGGCGGTACGTTTTGCAGAATTGTAGGTCGGACGAAATGCCCCTGTTCATAGCCTGGAATGCGAGGATTGCGCCCATCCACCAAAACTTTCGCGCCTTCTTCTGCGCCCCGTTGAATCAGTCCCTCGATTCGAGCTTTGCTTTCGGCTGAAATCACTGTGCCCATTTCAACCCCTGGATCAAGTCCGTAGCCAACCACGCGGGATTCAGCAGCAGTGGCGATCGCCTCGGTAAAGCTATCTCGTGCTTCTCCAACAGTAATAGCAACTGAGGCCGCAAGGCAGCGCTGTCCGGCACAGCCAAAGGCGCTGTCTGCCATGATGCGAGTGGTGGTGTCTAGATTGGCATCGGGCAACACAATCACCGGATTTTTTGCGCCGCCCTGACACTGAGCGCGTTTGCCGTTAGCAGCAGCACGGCTGTAAACATAGCGAGCAACGGGACTTGATCCGACAAAACTCACCGATCGAATCTGAGGATGCTCCAAAATTGCATCAACTGCATCCTTTGCTCCATTCACCAAATTCAACACACCGGGGGGCAGTTCTAACTGATCGACCAGTTCAAATATCTTTCGCATCGTTAAAGGCACTTTCTCAGAAGGCTTGACGATGCAGGTGTTGCCACAGGCGATCGCGTAGGGCATAAACCAGAAAGGAATCATACCCGGAAAGTTAAACGGACAAATAATTGCCGTCACGCCGAGTGGTTGGCGAATCATGATTTCATCTACGCCTCTGGCAATGTCTTCTGAGTTGTAGCCCTGCATTAAAATTGGGATGCCGCAGGCTACCTCAACATTCTCAACCGCCCGCCGCATTTCGCCACGAGATTCTACTAGCGTTTTGCCACATTCTTGAGTGATGGTTTGAGCCAGGTCATCAAACTGTTGTTCCAAAAGTTCTCGGAGTCGAAACAAATATCGCACTCGTTCATTAGCAGGCACCCGTCGCCACCCTACAAATGCCGCAGATGAAGCTTCGACGGCTCGATCAACTTCTCCAGCCGCAGATAAGGGAACTCTGGCAAGTTGCTCAAGTGTTGCAGGATTGATTACCTCTAGAGTATCAGTGGCATCTGGAATCACCCATTCACCATTAATGTAATTTGCCAGGTCGTTTGTACTCATGCAGCAACTTTCCTCAAGCGTCTAGTAATGCACAATACTGGCTCAGATGACGCTGCTCTAAACCGCTGATTTAGATATTATCGTCATTAGTCCTTAGTCGTTAGACATCAATCTCGACTTTATCCATTAGGCAGCAAAGCAAAGCAAGTGAGACCAACAGTTGAAGAGGGAGCAAGGAATATTTACCGAATCGGTTTGAGCCGTAGACAACTGAGAAAGACAAACGTGCCAAAAGCGTTGACAAACCAGGGCTAGTTCGTCAAGGTGGTAAGTTACCAAGTTTTTTTTCGGGAATAGAGGGGGCGATCGCCCCAACACAGGTATTTTTGCTAGAAATTGTAAACAAAACCAGGTTTATAAGTTTTAAACTTGATTTTTAAATTCAAAACAAGGTTTTCGAGTTGAAAATCAGGTTTTTGAGTTTGAAAATCAGGTTTTAAACTTCTAAAGTAGGTTTACGAGTTTAAAGCCTGATTTTGAATTTGAAAATCAGGCTTTTGAGTTTGAAACCTGATTTTCGAGTTCAGAAATTAGATTTCTGAGGTGAATAAGACTGACGCGAACAAAAGCAAGGCAATTTTTAGGCTGAGAGGCGCAAGTTCTGTATATTTTTGGCAGACATTCCGTAGATTGAGTGGAGCAAAGCAGAACCTAACAGAATCGAGGCAGGAGTTAGGTGAAGCCAAAGGGAACCCAACCTACATTTCTACTGTGGACTGCTTGATTAATCGGTAGTTATCAAAACGACTTCACATCCGTCCCCCGCTGGTGATGCACCCATGATGCCAACCTGAACCTCTGGGACAATCGGAAAATGAGCAAAGTCTATTTTACGGCTTCTGCAATCAAATTACTCAGACTAAACTATTTCCAGACAGGCTCAAACACTGTCTCAACAAAT
>JAAUTN010000112.1 GCA_012031415.1 Leptolyngbyaceae cyanobacterium SM1_4_3
TAGGGGCTAGGGGCTAGGGGCTAGGGAGCCTAACCCTCAGTTGTGTTTACCTTTGCAGTGAAAAAGGGCTTTTTTTCTGCCTTTTCAAGATCCGGTTTCGCGCAGGGCGTAGCCTACGCCGCGCACGGTTTGGATCAGGCGTTTTTCACCGTCGGCTTCTAGTTTGAGACGCAGATAGCGAATGTAGACCTCAATGATGTTGGAGTCGCCCATGAAGTCGTAACCCCAGACTTTTTCCAGAATGCGATCGCGGGTAATCACCTGACGCGGATGGGCTAGCAGATATTCCAAAAGGTCAAATTCTTTGGCGGTTAGCTCAATGGGGCGATCGCCCCGAAACACTTCGCGGGTCTGTCGATTTAGCAACAGATCTGTAAAGCTCAGCACATCTTCTCCAGTACTTTGAGCGCGACGCAAAAATGCTCTCACTCTAGCCAACAGTTCCTCAATGCTGAAGGGTTTGACCACGTAATCATCGGCTCCCGCATCTAAGCCTGCAACGCGATCGCCAATTTCATCTTTAGCAGTCAGCATAATGACTGGTGCTTTGCCGCCCGTCGCCCGAATTCGCCGACAAATTTCTACCCCACTCAGCCCAGGTAACATCCAGTCGAGGATGATCAGATCGGGCACAATGTCCCGCGCTTTGGTCAATCCAGTTAAGCCATCGTGAGCAACCGTGATGCGATAGCCTTCGTAGCCCAGTTCTAGCTCAATGAACCGCGCTAAGTTAATTTCATCTTCAACTACTAAAATATGAGCCGTCATAGTTCTACGGAGTTCTGTGGAGTTTTATGGAGTTCTATGGAGTGAAAGGCATTATAAAGTTAAAAGATTGGCATCAGGTTGAAGTTAGGGCGTGATTTAAGAGAATTGAAAGGTCTACTTTTGTGCGCGAGGTGCATCCAGACAAGCCTCAGACAGTAGATAAGGGCAAGGTGACAACGAAGATGCTGCCCTCGTTTAATTTTGAGCGCAGGCTAACGCTGCCACCCATACCCTCAATGAGAGTTTTGACGATCGATAGCCCCAATCCACAGCCACCCGTCGTGCGGGCACGGGCTTCGTCTACTCGGTAGAAGCGATCGAAGATTCGAGCCTGATGCTGGAGAGGAATGCCGTAGCCGCGATCGCACACCTGAATCACTGCCTGACCGCCCAACTGGTCAAGTTTAAGCACAACGGGCTGATCTGGCTCAGAATATTTCAGCGCATTGTCGAGCAGGTTGAGCAACACTTGCTTTAATCGATTGCGATCGGCTTTTACTAAAACTTTCTCACGAGGGGTTTCAATTTGAATATCGCGATCGTTAAACCCGGCTGCCATGCCCCGCAGTTCTGCAACTACCTCAGTCAGCGAAAAGGGTTCGAGGTTAAAGTGCATATGTCCTGTGTCGGCCCGCGCCAGGTCAAGCAAATCTTGCAGCAGGCGAATGGTGCGATCGGTTTCTGAGGCGGCAATTCTCAGGGCTTCTTGCTGTGGATCGGTCAGGTTAGTGCTGCGGCGCAGGGTGCTTTGAATGTAGCCATAAACTACCGTGAGAGGAGTCCGGAGTTCGTGAGAAACGTCGCTGACAAATCGCCGCTGTTGCTCTAGCGATTCCGACAACTTTGTCAGCATCTGTTTGCAGGTTTGCACCAGTTCTCTGACCTCAGTCGGAGCGTGCTGAAGTTGGCTTTGCGCTTTGTCCAGGTCTTCGGCAGATATTGTGGAGGTAAGCTGGCTCATTTGCCGCAGCGGTTGCAGCGATCGCTTCACATACAGCGCGATGATAATCGCGATCGCCACCATCGCCAGCACGCTGCCAATTGCCAGATTACGAATTACCGCCCAAAACATTGTGTAAGCGGTGGTAATGTCTTGCGCGACGTGCAGGTTGCCTAAATGATTGCCGTCTATCACCAGTGGCGTTTTGCAAAGAATAATATAGCGATTGTTGGTCTGATAGATTTCGGGCTTGGGAACGGCAGAAAGAGCCGTAATCGCAGCCGAAAGTTCTTCGTGCTGCCATACATCTCTGGATTGCGTAATCACCTGCCCTGCATTATCCGTCACCACAATCATCAGATTGGGAAAGGTGCGAATGTCTACCGCTCGCCGCAGTGCTTCTGGCGTGGGCAACATATCGCCATAGAGTTCAACGTCTTGGGGAAAGCGATCGCTAACCGCCTGAATACTTTGCTCATAGCTGCCCACCAAAATCTGCTGCGTCTTCCAGGTTGTCCACATTCCTACGCCGCCGATGCCCAAAATTGAAACAACCGTAGCGCCAACCGTCAGGCGAAACTGAAGCGAAAATGGGTCAATCTCTCGCCAACCCTGTTTGAAGTGAATCAGATTTAACAAACGCTGCCTAACTGTTTTGATGTCCATGTTTGCCCAAAGGCTAGCGAGTCCATTCGGTAGGGTGCAACTCAAGTCTGAATAAGTTGCCCATTACGCCAATGCGGTTTGAGCAGTATTGGGTTAGAACCGATACTGCTTAAACGAGGGCGCTTAGACTTTTGTGTAAGTGCGGGCAGAATGCCTGCATTTACACAAAAATCAGATCAGTCTGCTCAAACTCATACTTCATTTACTGTATTTATAATCCTCCTGACCTGGATGAGTTTTTCCTGAGTTACTCTTTAGATTTCTCGTTGTAGTTTGTGCAGGTTAATAAAAAGCTAAATTTTTAACGCATATTTTGTTTTCGCTCTGCTTTTGGGTCGCGAGTCCCGGCAGCAGCAAGCTCGGCATCAAGCAATGTTTTTCCGGTCGCAGCCAGATAAACGTCATCCAGGCTAGGACGGGACTGAGAAATCCCGAATGTGGGTAGGCCCGCTTCCCTCAAAGACTGCTGAATGGTGATCAGGGCTTCACTTTGCGGATCAACGACGAGGTTTAACGAGTTGCCTTGCGCCTCGTTGATGATGACTTCCTGCACAAAGGGGAGGTCTTTGAGCATCGTTTTAGCGGTTTCGGCTTCGGCGGGCGGGGTAAATTCTCGAAGGCGGAGAGTGACGCGATCGCCCCCCACTCTATCCTTTAACTCCGACGGCGTACCTGTGGCGATGACAACACCCTTGTCGATAATGGCAACGCGATCTGCCAGCGCGTCCACTTCTTCCAAATAGTGACTGGTGATCAAAACCGTCGTGCCATTGCTGCGAAGCTGACGCAAAAAGTTCCACACGGCAACGCGACTCTCGATGTCTAACCCAACCGTTGGTTCATCTAGCACCAAAACGTCAGGCTGGTGCAGCAGCCCCGCTGCCAAATCCAGCCGCTTCTTTAGACCGCCCGAATAGGCTCCAGTTTTTTGGTCTGCCCAATCGGTAAGTCCCAGGAGCGAGAGCATCTGGTCAATTCGCTCTCTGGCAGTGCCACGCGACAGGTGGTAAAGCGCTGCCTGAAGTTGAAGCAACTCTCGCCCGGTCAGCACTTTGTCGAGAGCGACTTCTTGCGCCACATAGCCCAGCAGTTGCCGCGCCATTCTGGGATTGTCTAAAACTGAAACGCCTGACACCTCTAGCTTTCCAGCATCAGGAGTGGCAAGCGTACAGAGACAGCGCAAAGTCGTCGTTTTGCCTGCCCCGTTGGGGCCGAGCAGTCCAAAGATTTCTCCAGGCTCAACCTGAAGCGAAACATCTTTGACCGCTTCGACTTTGCCATAGTGCTTTTGAAGTTTTTCAATGAAGACTGCGGGAGACATATCACCCTTCATGGGTTCACAAATGATGGAACAAGTTCAATTTTAAGGCGACATCAGCTTTGTCGAACTGCCCTCACCCTAAATCCCTCTCTCTAGAGCTACCGTATATAGACATCCAGAGAGAAGAGGTTAGGGGATGAGGGGTTTCGCTGCACATCGCATGACTAGTGTTCTATCCCCAGGAGCGGCTATTGACTAGAGCGGTCAGATTGTCTGCCAAAGCGTCTGTGATTTGATGGGTGATCGGCAGGCTATCAACCGCCATTCCTGCACAGAGCAGCATCATGTAGAGGATCGAGTATTTGAATAGCGATCGCGCCAACTGTTTATCTGAGGGCGATCGCAGCAAAGCCCAAGCCTTTGCTGCAAAAATGCCGCCCAGCACCAGCGCTACAGCCGTATAAACTGCGCCCATTACGTGTAGCGGGTAAACCAGCAGCAGCGTCACTGGAATTAGCAGTATTGTGTAAATCCAGATTTGGCGGGCAGTGGGCGCATCGCCAACAATCACGGGCAGCATCGGCACTTTCACTTTGGCATAATCTTCGCGAATCATCATCGCCAGCGCCCAAAAGTGAGGCGGTGTCCAGAAGAAGACAATTGCAAAAAACACCCAGGCTGCCCAGCTTAGCTCACCCGTCACCGCAGCCCAGCCCACCAGCGGCGGAATTGCGCCAGCCGCACCGCCAATCACAATGTTTTGGGTGCTGTGGCGCTTCAGCCAGTGGGTGTAAACGACGACGTAGGTGACAATGCCCGACATTGCTAGCAGGGCGCTCAGCAGGTTGGCAAAGACGGTCAGCAAGGTAAAGGAAAGAGCGGCAAGGGCGATCGCAAACAGCAGTGCATCACGCGGCTGTACCCGTCCAGAGGGCAGGGGGCGATGGCGAGTTCGCTCCATTTCATAGTCAATGTCGCGATCGTAGAGACAGTTAATTGTATTGGCGGAAGCAGCAGCAAAGGCTCCACTGATCAGCGTCACCAGCAGCAGCAGCGGATCGACTCTGCCTTCCGCAGCGATCCACATACTGCCTGCGGTGGTGATCAGCAGCAAGATAATGATGCGGGGCTTAGTCAACTGCCAGTAGCTTTGCACCACCTGCCAAAGGTTTTGGTGGTGACGGGGGGCATCATTCCAAACAGTTTCATGCATTAGTGAGTTTCCTAGAATCGGTAAGGCAAGGAAGCCAGGGTCAGGTGGGGAGTGGGGAGTGAGAAGAGATTTTGGTGAGTTGGCGATCGCGCATTCCCAGTGCGGTAAAGCAAACCAATGTGCCAAGTAGGGCGGCTCCAATTGCCTGATGAGCAATAGTGAGTGGCTCAATTTGCAAGTGGAAATGGAAAGTTGCAAACCCCAACGCCACCTGGAGCAGCAGAAACCCTCCAGCCAAGTAAGATAGTCGTCGCAGAGTCGGATTCAGAGCCGGGGTGCGCCAGGCTAAAACCACAACCGCCAGGGTCATCAGGCTCGCCGGAACTACACCCAGCAAATGAGTATTCATCACCTCGCAAAGCTGGGAGCCTGCTAAACACTGGTGAAGTGCCCAACGAGAGCCAACCAGCGCCCCCGATAGGCTTTGCAGATAAACCAGAATCGCGGCAGTGAAGCTAACCCAGGGCAGTTTACCAACGTTACCCGTTCCCTGATAAGACAGCAGCGCCACACCCATCAACAGCAGGGTGGTAAAGAACAGCAGCGCTGTTCCCAGGTGGGCTGTGACGATATCGAACCGCAATAGCTGGGTAACGGTGAGTCCACCCAGAATGCCTTGAAACACAATCAGGCTAAGAGCAAAGGTGGCTACCCAGGGTGTCCAGCGGGGCAGGGCGCGACGGTGCCAGACGCTCAAGGTGACGAGGGCGATCGCCATCAGCCCAATCAGCGCTGCATCGAGCCGATGAAACCACTCTAGAAACACCTGCAAGTTCATCTGTTGGCTGGGAACTAAAGTGCCGTAGCACAGCGGCCAGTCAGGGCAGGCTAGCCCTGCATTCATGACGCGAGTAGCGCTGCCGATCGCCATTAACAGGAAAGTGGCGATCGCCATCTTCCACACCAGTCGCCGAACCTGGTCTTGAGGCTGAAGCGGTAGTCTAACTGGAGAAGAAACGGATTCTGGCATATCTTGACGGGCTGGATAGGAATCAGTCATCAGCTATGCCTCCGTAGTGAGTTGAGAATCATTCAATACCAAATCAATACCAAAGTTGACGAAAACCTGAGTATTTACTTCATTCGCTACCTACTGCTAATTAAAGTAGCTCTACTTACCAGCTTAGCGATGCAATTCACAGGCGGGAAAAGCTTTAGGATTTTCTTCGGATTGTGGCAGAAAAATTTTTAGCTAAGGGAATTAAAAACCTGAGGCTTAAAGTTAGTTTTCGCCCAAATCTTTTACAAGATTTAATATTGCAACTTTCCCTTGTAGTGATTGCTACACAAGGGCTGCTGAGATCCCAAAAAAAGAGTTAAGGATAGATGCTAATTTTGTGAGGTTCTCAATTCCTGCTTTAACGTGGTAGTTGAACGGAACTAAAAGCTGAGTGAGCTAAATCAAAACTTACCGTGAAAATTCCAAGCAACATTCTTACCCTGCTAGCGGGTGTCATCCTGACGCTGGTTAGTCTTTGGTATGGTCAAAACCACGGTTTACTGCCCGAAGCCGCTTCAGACGAAGCCGCACTCGTTGACGGGCTGTTTAACTCCATGATGACGGTCTCAATTGGGCTATTCATCTTAGTGCAAGGAGTACTGATTATCTCTGCCATTCGTTTTCGCCGTCGCACTGGTGATAACACCGATGGTCCGCCAATTCATGGCAACATTCCGCTGGAGATTGTCTGGACGGCGATCCCAGCCGTAATCGTGCTGATCATTGGGGTCTATAGTTTTGATATCTACAAGGCGATGGGTGGCTTTGACCCTCAGGCAGCAACCGATCCTGGCATCACTCAAATTGCCATGCTGCCTGGAGAATCGGTTCCTGGGCTAATTGATTCAAGTAGCCCGCCCAAGACACGCCACGCTCACAATCACGTTGCCCTCGGAGTTGGCGCTTTCCCCGAAGATGAAGGACGGCCCGCTGATGTAAACGTTGACGTAATGGGGTTGCAGTATGCCTGGATCTTTACCTACCCTGATAGTGGCGTAACCTCAGGTGAGTTACACATTCCTGTGAATCAAGAGGTACAGCTTAACATCAAGGCGCAGGATGTGCTTCACGCCTTCTGGCTACCCGAATTTCGGCTTAAGCAAGATGCTATTCCTGGACGAGATACAGAATTGCGATTTGTCCCCCGACACATCGGCACCTATCCGGTCATTTGTGCAGAACTGTGTGGTGCCTATCATGGTGCGATGAACACGAAGCTGTATGTTCAGAGCCAGGAAGAGTATGACGGCTGGCTTCAAGAGCAGATTGCAAGTTTGAATGACCCTAATCAGGCTATTGCAATGAGGGCGATCGCCCCTCCGAGAGCCGCTCTGACGCTGAATTCTTGGCACCCTTTGCAAGCCAAATGGAAATCGACGCAGCCGCAGCCCTGGAGCAGATCTACCCCCAGCACATCTCAATGAATCGTTAATTTAGAAGTCGCAACAGCCAGCTATGACACAAGCAGAATGGCAATCCACTACTACCCCCACCACCGAAGGCGCGATTCCGGGGCAGCGGAAGTGGCAAGACTACTTTACGTTTAACACTGACCACAAAGTAATCGGGATTCAGTACCTGGTTACATCTTTCATCTTCTATATGATTGGCGGCGCTTTGGCCACCGCCATTCGCACGGAGCTAGCCACACCAGAGTCAGACCTCGTTAGCCCAGAACTCTACAACAACCTGCTGACCGTTCACGGCACAGTGATGATCTTCCTCTGGATTATTCCGGCGGGGTCAGGGCTAGCAAACTATCTGATTCCGCTGATGGTCGGGGCGCGAGACATGGCATTCCCCAAGATGAATGCTCTCGCCTTCTGGATGGTGCCCCCGGCAGGGTTAGCGCTAATCGGCAGCTTTTTCCTAGAAGCACCCCAAGCAGGCTGGACTTCCTACCCGCCGTTGAGCCTGATGACGGGCAAGGTAGGGGAAGGAATCTGGATTTTTACCCTGCTGGTCTTAGGAACATCCTCAATTCTGGGTGCAATCAACTTTTTGGTCACTATCCTGCGGATGCGCGTGCCCAGCATGGGGATTAACGATATGCCCCTGTTTTGCTGGTCAATGCTGGCAGCCTCAGCACTTATCCTAATTGGTACGCCCGTGCTGGCAGGGGCGCTGATTTTGCTGGCGTTTGATCTGCTGGCAGGGACGGCATTCTTTAACCCTACGGGGGGGCGGCGACCCGATTGTTTACCAGCATATGTTCTGGTTTTACTCGCATCCGGCGGTTTACATCATGATTTTGCCGCTGTTTGGCGCAATTTCAGATATTCTCCCGGTTCATGCGCGAAAGCCGATCTTTGGCTATCGGGCGATCGCCTATTCCAGTCTCGCCATCAGCTTCTTGGGGCTAATCGTCTGGGCCCACCATATGTTCACCAGCGGCACTCCTGCCTGGTTGCGGATGTTCTTCATGATCACCACAATGGTGATCGCCGTACCTACCGGAATTAAGGTGTTTGGCTGGCTAGCCACGATTTGGGGCGGCAAAATCCAGTTAAATAGCGCCATGCTGTTTGCGATGGGCTTTATTTCGATGTTCGTGATTGGCGGTATCAGCGGCGTAATGGTCGCGGCGGTGCCCTTCGACATTCACGTTCACGACACCTACTTCATCGTTGCCCACCTGCACTACGTGCTGTTTGGCGGCAGCGTGTTTGGCATCTATTCTGCAATTTATCACTGGTTCCCCAAGATGACCGGACGAATGCTGAACGAGCCGCTGGGCATCGTTCACTTTGTTCTCACTTTCATTGGTATGAACCTGACCTTTATGCCGATGCACGAGTTGGGTCTGTTGGGAATGAACCGCCGAATTGCGCTGTACGATCCAAAATTTGCGACGCTCAACCTGGTCTGCACGATTGGCACCTACATTCTTGCTGTTTCAACTCTGCCCTTTCTGGCAAACGCAGGCTGGAGCTGGATCAGCGGCAAAAAGGCAGGAAACAACCCCTGGCGGGCATTGACTTTTGAGTGGATGACGACCTCACCCCCGGCGATCGAAAACTTTGAGCAATTGCCCGTCCTAACCAGCGGTCCGTATGACTACGGCTCAGGTAAGCGCAATCCGCAAATGGAGCCAGAGGAATCTCAATCCAATGTCGAAGCTCCGCCTGGATTTATTCCACCTGAAGAGGCAAGGGCTGGAAGTCCAGAGCCTTGAGCAAAACGGCTCGTTGGTGGGCAGTGCCCACCCTACACGCTCTCAGTAGGGTAGGCACTGCCCACCTTGTAAAATCCATAAAATCGCATTCATAGGTATCAGAAACTTATGCAAGGTTCAACGATTGATCCCGCTAAGACTGCGCTCAACTATCATCATGAAACTGAGGCAGCCGCTCACCACGAGGAACATCCCGACCATCGTCTGTTTGGATTGCTCGTGTTCCTGGGTGCTGAGAGCATGATCTTTGCAGGTCTGTTTCTGGCATACCTGACCTTCCGCGTGGTTGCCCCAGTTTGGCCACCCGAAGGCACCCCCGAACGCGAACTGCTGGTGCCAGGAATCAACACGCTGATTCTGATTTCTAGCAGCTTTGTGATTCATCAGGCAGATGTGGCGGTCAAGAAAAATAACGTCAACGGCTTGCGTACCTGGTTTCTGGCGACTGCGGTAATGGGCGCAATTTTCTTGGCAGGTCAGGTGTATGAGTACAACAACCTGGAATTTGGACTAAAGACTAACCTGTATGCCAGCACCTTTTATGTGTTGACTGGCTTTCACGGGTTGCACGTCTTTCTGGGGCTGTGCTTGATTTTGGCGGTGCTGTGGCGATCGATGCAAAAAGAACACTATTCCGGCGAACACCACTTTGGCGTAGAAGCCGCAGAACTCTACTGGCACTTTGTGGATGTGATTTGGATTGTGCTGTTCTTCCTGCTTTATATTCTTTAGCGATCGCTGGTTAAGATCTGCGACTTCTCAGACTCGACTCTAGCCACTTGAAGAGCAGTCTAAATCAAAATGTAAAAACAAGGGGTGGAGCCTACTGCTAATCGGAAGGCTCCACCCCTTGTTTTTTGTGTTATGGCTGTAGTCAGCTAGGTTAGGACATGGACATTTGGTGGCGCGGCTCCGCCGCGCCACCAAATGTCCTAATCAATATGGCTACCGCTATAACTATGCTGAGATCACCAGAGGCAGTGAGCAAGGTTGTGGCTCTGTTTCAAGTCTTATTTAAGCAGCAACGCAGTTGGCAGAAGGGGCAAACGTTATTGGTGGGGCGCTACTGTATCGGGGCAAGTGAACGGTGAGTCGAGTGTTGAGCGTGATGGGGTTAGCGCAGGAGCGAATTACAGCAACTACTACCGCCTGTTGAGTCGAGTGGGGTGGAGTGGGCAATCGCGCTCTTACAAAACGAGCTTAGACTGAGCGGCTCAGATGGCACGCTTAGCTTTTTTCACGACCTGCTCTCCAATCTGCTCTGGCTTTACTCCCTCAGGTAGAACGCGGACAGTTGATCCATCTGCTCACCTCCTCCTTCTGCATGGCTAAAGTCAAGTCAAAGAAGTCGCAGATCTGAGCGACGGCATCTGCTGATACTCATACCATTTCGCTATAGTTGGCTTGTTAGCGGGTTGAAAAAAGGGCTGAAATGGGGCTGACAAACCATCAAATTAAGCTCCTGGCAGCCATTTTTATGGTGATTGACCATGTGGGATATGTATTTTTCCCGCAGGAGCCGATCTTTCGGATGGTGGGGCGGCTCAGCTTTCCGCTGTTTGTCTGGCTGCTGGTGCAGGGCGAACGGCATACTCGCAATGTCTGGCGCTACGGGGTCAGGCTGCTGATTGTGGGAATCATTTCGCAACCGCTTTACTGGCTCGTGTTTAACCAGCAGGACAACAGCCCGGATATCAATATTTTGCTGACGCTGTTAGTCGGGCTGGCCTGCCTTCGAGGAGCAAAGCTTGCGCCGGATCTAGCCTTTCCGATTTGGATGACGGGTGGGGCGATCGCCGAGTTTGCTCACTTCAACTACGGGATGTACGGCATTGCAATCACTTGGCTCGTTGCTCAGTTTCAGTCCCCGTTCCAACCCAAACCGCAGTCTCTTACAATTCCCTATCTCGGCTGGTGGGGGCTGTGGCTACTGCCCCATTTAATTTTGCTGATTGCAGACTTTAACTTTGGCGTGTTTCAGTTTCCGGCGATCGCCACTCCGATGATTTTTCAACTGGCAAACTACGAGCAGGGCGCAAAAGCCAAGTGGTTTTACAGCTTCTACCCGCTGCATCTACTAATTCTCTGGCTGATAGCACACTACCTCTAACTACCGGAGTTCCATCTATGAGAAAGCCTCAAACTGTAAAGACTTTGGAGGACTTGGGACGAGTTCAGCTTTCCAAAAGTTTTTTCATGCGTGAGTTTCTTTATTCAGAAATCTCTCAAATTGAAGGTGTCTCAAATATTCCTGATGATCCTGAGTTAGCGATCGCTGCCGGGAAAAATTTGTGTGAGCAGGTGCTTGAGCCAATTCAAACCGCCCTCGGTCGCATTAGTATCCGCTCAGCCTACCGTTCTTGTGCAGTGAACACTAAAGGCGCAGAGAACAAAAATCAATATAACTGTGCCAGCAATGAATCTAACTATGCACGACACATCTGGGACGTAAAAGATGCTGATGGGTATATGGGAGCAACCGCTTGTATTGTTGTTACCTCGTTCATCCCTTACTATGAGCGCACTCAAGATTGGACAGCATTAGCATGGTGGATACATGACCACATTGATGCTTGTGCAGAAATGACCTTCTTCCCAAAGTACGCAGCATTCAACATTAGTTGGCGCGAGAATCCTAATATTTCCAAAGCAATTTATAGCTACATCAAAAATCCGCACACGGGCAAGAGCGGGTATTTGACAAAGGAGGGAATGGAGAATTTTTCAGGTTCGCACGAGCCGTTTTACCGAGATCTTATTGAGAATTCATAACAAGCCGTCCTGCTCGATTTCTTCAATTACCTGCAAGCCGCGAGGGTCGCCTACTTTCAGCAAGGCTTGCTTGGCATCTTCCTGTACGCCCATTTCTTCGTCTTCGGCGAATGCTTCAAGCAGCGCATCAATTGCTGTCGCGTAGATTACATTGGAAGGCAATTCTCGGCAAAGCTGACCGATTGACCAGGCGCAATTACTCCGCACGGCTGCTACGGGGTCACGCCGCAGGGCTTCGATCAGCGGTGGAATGGTCGTAATCATTGCCTCGTAGCTGACGTTTGCCATTTGCGCTAGAGAGCTGGCTGCCCAGAGCCGCACCGCTGAAATGTCGGTCTTGAGAGCGTCAATTAGAGGTTCTAGAGAGCGGCGATCGCGGCAGTTTCCCAACGCCCAAACAATTCCTTTTCTGACGTAGCCATTCCAATCTTGCTGAAGTTGAGTAATCAGCGGCTCAACGGCATTCGGGCTGGGGTTTCTTCCTAGCGCATAGGCTGCACTGACTCGAATCAGGGGACACGCATCGGTCAACAGTTGCACCAACTGCGGAATTGCCCGCGCATCTTCCAGTTCACAAAAAGCTCGCGCAGCCAGCATCCGCTGCTGATTTTGCGGAGCTTCTAGCAGCGCCAACATTACCTCTGGATTGGGTTTCTCTGCTTCTGTCTGTTCACTGAGCGGCTCCATTTTGTCTAATGGGCTTTCTAGCTCGATCTCAGTGTCAAACACAGCTAGCTCATCATTGTCATACATACTGTCAACTCTACAGCAAAGCGGGATTGCTTAAACCAGGAGGATCGTTTATCTGCTGAAGGCGTTGCTGAATGCAGGGATGATTTGTCTGTTCCGGTGCCTCCTGTAAGGGCGAACGGCCGTTCGCCCTTACGAGAATTCATCCCTTCAATCAGCAACGCCTATCCTCAGGCTACAGGTTAAACTCCTTGAACATTTTTCTAGTGATGAACTGGCAGCGAGTTTGGAGTGCTTGAACTGTACCCTAAATGCAAAGTTTATTTGCACTTCATGATGGATTTTAGCTGCACAAGACTGGGGGTTAGGGTCGTATATTGGACGTAGGAGAAACTATCTCTGCTTCTCCAGCGTGAGTTATCTTCCAGCTAACACTTGGTGCGGCTCCAGTTGATCAGACAATTCCAGACCCCGCCTGAGCGCAGCAGTGCCGAGAAGCCGTTATGAAGCAAGCCGCCTAGCAGCCTATGACACGGATTTTGCCTAGAGTTTGGATTGATAGAGAAGACCATCAATGAGCATCGCTACTTCTGTGCTGGAAGAACTACTGCAAAAAATTCCGCGTTTGCGATCGCAGCTTTACTTTAAGTCATCTCTGACCGCGCTCTCGCACGCAATGGAAGACCAGGTATTAGCTGGGCTAAATCAGCCCCTTGTAATTGCCAGCTTTCAGCGTGAGCGGTTTTACCGTCAGGAGGCTCATCGCTATTTGCGAATTGCCGAACTCACCCCGCAAGTATATGTGTTAGCGGCTCCTGAAACCAGCTTCGTCAACGCTTCAGAAGGCTATGAAACGATCGCCTTTGAGCCAGATGACCAGCTTAGCCAGGAGTGGCACCTGGTTGTCATTGGGCAGCAGTATGCCACCTGCCTGATTTGTCGAGAGCGCAAGGTAGCAGTCATAGAAGATTCATTTGCGGAACCGATGCCGATGGATCAAACGCGACGGTTTGAAGGCATCTGGACCTTTGACCGTCAGGTAAGCTGCACCGCAGCAAGAATCTTGCTTGACCGAATTTTAGAATATCGCCCCGAATTGGCTACTAAGATTCAGCAGGCTAGGCAGGAATACCTCACCCAGGAAACTTCGTCTGGACTGCACGGCGTTGACCCTGACCCCTTTGTGCAGCGATTAGTCACCTACTTGCAGGCGGGGCAATACAAGCTGCTCAAGGCTTACCGTTCGATTTCGGCACAGGAACGTAAAGAACGACTGGTCAACTCGATTACGGCGGCAATTCGGCGATCGCTTGACCCCGAAGAAATTTTCGCGATCGCGGTTCAAGAATTGGGGCAAGCAATGGATGTGTGCCGCTGCATCCTCTACCGCTGCAAGCCAATAGACGCATCCGTTACAGTGCAGCACGAATTTTTAGCGTCTCCATCCCTTAAGTCTTTGTCCCGTCAAACGCTGTCCTTGCAGGACAATCCGCTGTTTCAGGTGGTGGTTCAAAAGCGCGAATCGGTCGCTATCACCGACACCTGGCATGAAGAAAATTACGACCTGACAAAACTCAAAACCTGGATTGAGCGCTGGCAAATTCGCTCCTGGGTGATGGTGCCCATCGTCTATCAGGGACGGCTGATGGGCATGGTCGAGCTACACGGCTGTGCGCCTGAACCTCACCCCTGGGCAGATGACGAAATCGCAATGGTGGAGGCGATCGCCACTCAGCTTGGAGTCGCCCTCATCCAGGCAGAATCCTACGCCAACCTGGAAGACCTCAACCAGCAGCTAGAAGCGCTAGAACGCACGCGCAGCAACCTGATTGCCATCACCGGACACGAACTGCGAACGCCCCTTTCCACTATCCAGGTTTGCCTCGAAAGCCTCGCCAGCGAACCCGATATGCCCCTGGAACTGCGGCAGGTGATGCTCAACTCTGCCCTCACTGACGCAGAACGAATGCGAAAGCTGGTGCAAGACTTCCTCACCCTCTCCCGTCTGGAAAGCGGTCGGGTGGAATGGCATTTAGAACCCCTTGCTCTGGATGAATGCGTTGACCTGGCGCTAAGCAGCATTCGCACCCGCCAAACTCAAGCCTCGTTGCCTGAGATCAAAGCCCAAGTGCCCGTAGAATTGCCGCTCGTTCGGGCAGATGGTGAATGGCTGGTAGAAGTTCTCTCCAAACTGCTCGACAACGCCTGCAAATTTACTGAGCCAGAAGGACAGGTGCTAATCCAGGCAAAGCCCAACGGCGGCGATATGCTAGAAGTCACCATTACCGACACCGGACGCGGCATCGAACCCAATCGCCTGGAAGCCGTGTTCGATCGCTTCTACCAGGAAGAGGGCGCTCTACGCCGCACCGCGGGGGGCACTGGCTTGGGACTGGCCATCTGTCGTCAAATTATTTTGGGGCTGGGCGGACAAATCTGGGCCGAGTCAGCAGGCCGAGATCAGGGCAGTGAGTTTCATTTCACCATCCCGATCGCCAGCGACAATTCTGAAATTGCACCCGACACCAAAGCTTTGATTCGTCCCCCTGTTTCGAGCAAAAATCGCCGAGGCCGTAGTCGCGCAACTCTGAGATAGGGGTTCCTGGATTACCCCTTCCCAAACCCGCTCTTTTTCGCCTTTTTTCCCTTTGGTTTACTGGACTTATTGACTTCGATCATGGCGGCTTCAAACAGGTTGTGCAGGTGAATCGGAACGCTAGCAATTTCAGGCAGCTCCGGCTCAGTCGGTTTGCCGTGTTCTCTCAGCAGGGCTGGTAAATCCTTTAACTGAAAGTTAGGACGTTCTAGAACGGTCTGCAAGACTTCCTCTAAGCTTTTGGGATACTGTTCTGCCAACTGCTGCCAGACATAAAAGTTTGCTTCAGGAGCTTGCAGATAGTGGCGAACCAGTTTGCCAGCGGTTTCATTGGTCTGCTCGTCTGCTGCTTCTAGAACGGCTTTGAATTGAGCGTGCTGCGGCAGGAACATCTGTCCCCATTTGGGATGAGCTAAGACTGTTACTTGTTCTGCCTTCTTCAATTCGTCGGGCAGTTGCACCTGGGGCGCTGCCATTTTGCTGCCTTTGCTAGCCAGCACTTTGGAGATTGTTTCTGCATCGGCTCCAGATTCCTCAGCCGCCGCCGCCATTTCCTCCTCGTCAATTCCGGCTTCGGCGGCGAGTTCTGATAAGGATTTGGATTCATCAATGCCCGCGTCTGCCAGGAAGCGCCTGGAGAGAACTTCCCGAAATTCGCCCATTTGCTTGTTCAGTTGATAGCCGGGAAGGGTAATTTCGTCGCTGCCAAAGAAGTCCAGGAACGCCAGGTGATATTTCTCGACCGATCGCCACGCCTCTTCTAGCAGGTCTGGCGCATCGCCATAGAGCGACGGTTTGTGGTTGTCTTTAAAGTTGCCGATCGCCACTGCCAGCTTGGGTTTTCCTAGTTTTCCTAACAGCGTCAACGGCCCTGAAAAAATCCAGTTGGTTTCGTCGAAGGGCGAAATCCGAGCTAGCACAATTTCCCCAGGTTTGAGGCGGGCTAGCTCGGTGGCGGGGCGACCCCTTGTGGGTATCGCTTCGCGACCGCCCGTCGGCTTCACTGGATAGTGCTTTTCGGTCAGCCAGTTCATTAGCTCAAAGCCCTCTGGCATCACCTGCTCAACGGCAAACAAGCCCGTAAAGGTTCGTTCCCAACTTTGTAGAAGCTGGCGATCGGCTTTGCTCAGGTCGGGCTGCTCTTCAAGGAAGAGGGCGATCGGCGTTTTGTCGCCCACCCTGCCGTCGGTCAAAAACATATCGATGATCAGGTCTTGCGAGATGCCTTTTCGCCGGGCTTGTTCTGCCGCATAGGTTTCTAACGCCTCTGCCAAATTGCCTTCAGCATCTAGCACAAAATCGACCAACGACTGCTTTAAGGTCTGAGCTTGTTCTAAAGTCGCGTTCACAGTTTAACCTTCGGCACAACAAGAAGTAATCACACCTTTCTCTCTAGGGGTGAAGATTTTGGAACACACACTGTACGCTGCAAAGTCTTCACCTTTAGTAGCAGGTTTCACCTACTAAGGTAAGGGCTTAAGCTTGAAAGATTGTGATTTTGCCTAAAATTTCTGCCTTACAGTAGAGTTCCAGGCTAAGAGTAGACTATGACAACCTACAAATTTGGCGTATGGACGTATCCCTGCTTAAGCCAGAAGCGGTGACGCTGCTCTCACAGGTTACTGGGCGTGACCTCAATCGACAAGATCTCAGTCCAATGCTGCTGTTTTTGGCAGCACTGGTGACGGTGATGTTAGGCGTAATTGTCATCGATCGCAGAATAGACGCTGCTGAACAGCAGCGCCTACAAGTGCTGCTAGAATCTTTTGTCACGTCTGACCATAGCCTGTATGCGCTTACCCAGGAAATGATCAAGGGCATCGAGCGACAGCAGGTTTATCTTAACCCTCAGCAGGTTTTGACGTTGGCAACGCCCCTTTCAGAGTCAGAGCGGTTGCTGCTAATTGCGCTGGGCTATGAGATGGCCGCTGCTGATGGTGAGGTAGACGCACAAGAGACAATGTATTTGAGGGCGATCGCCCATCGTCTAAATGTCCACGTCCGCCACATCACCACCCTAGAAAACGGATTTGGCCACCAGGAAATCTCTGACCCGGAAGCACTTAGCCAGGTTAGAGCCTTGCTCGACCCCAGCTTCTTTCAAACAGTTGAATTGGGCTTATCGCAAATTGCCAGTAATCTACTTGCTGCGTTGCCCACCCTTCCCAGCACAATGGAGACGTAAACTTTTCGGCAAACGCATTGATGCAAGTTGAATGGCAGGTCGCCAAGACCTACGAAGACATCTTTTATCACAAAGCTGACGGCATCGCCAAAATCACCATCAACCGTCCCCACAAACGCAACGCCTTTCGCCCCAAAACGGTATTTGAACTCTACGATGCTTTCAGCAACGCCCGCGAAGACAACCGCATTGGAGTCATTCTGTTCACAGGTGCGGGGCCGCATACCGATGGCAAATACGCTTTTTGCTCTGGCGGCGATCAGAGCGTCCGAGGGGAGGCAGGCTATCTGGACGAAACAGGCGTTCCGCGCCTCAACGTGTTGGACTTGCAGCGGTTGATTCGCTCCATGCCCAAAGTTGTGATTGCCCTCGTTGCGGGCTATGCGATCGGTGGCGGACACGTCCTGCATCTCATCTGTGACCTGACGATCGCCGCTGATAACGCCATTTTTGGCCAAACGGGTCCCAAAGTTGGCAGCTTTGACGGCGGCTTTGGCGCAAGCTATCTGGCCCGCATCGTTGGACAGAAAAAAGCCAGGGAAATTTGGTATCTCTGCCGCCAATACAGCGCCGCTCAAGCCCTGGAAATGGGATTGGTGAATTGCGTCGTTCCCACCGAACAACTGGAGGCAGAAGGGATTCAGTGGGCCCAGGAAATTCTAGAAAAAAGCCCGATCGCCATTCGCTGCCTCAAGGCGGCCTTTAACGCCGACTGTGACGGACAGGCAGGGCTGCAAGAGCTAGCAGGCAACGCCACGCTGCTTTATTACATGACCGAGGAGGGCGCAGAGGGGAAACAGGCATTCCTGGAAAAACGTAAGCCCGACTTTCGCCAATATCCCTGGTTGCCGTGAGGAAAGGAGGGGGGGACGGAGGGCGGAGGGCGGAGGAGGGGTCTGCCTCGTTACCAAGCTAGAGCTTAGTAACGAGGAAACCCCATCTACATCTACTTGGGCTGGGGTTAAAGCTAGCCTAACGAACGGTGAAGTCAGCTTAATCAGCGGTGAAGTCAGCCTCGTGAACGGTGAAGCTGGCCTCGTGAACGGTGAAGCTGGCTTCGTGGATGGTGAGGCTGGCTTCGTGGATGGTGAGGCTGGCTTCGTGGATGGTGAGGCTGGCTTCGTGGAT
>JAAUTN010000113.1 GCA_012031415.1 Leptolyngbyaceae cyanobacterium SM1_4_3
AATACAAACCATGTCCCCTTTGTCAACTTGCAGGTTGATATCCAAAGAACAGGAGTTTGCCCATAACCAGCCGTCATATTGGTGAGTTCAAGCAGCGGCGATGTCGATTTTTCACGGCCCAGATAAACCTCCACAACTTTAGAGTTATTTTGCACTTCAGTAACGGAACCTTCGGCTAGCTTCTCACCCTGATGTAACACAATGATGCGTTGAGCAATTTGTTTGACAAAATCCATGTCATGCTCAATTACGACGACGGAGTGATCTTGAGACATGGTTTTAATGATCTCTCCAGTGAGATGAGTTTCGTCAGAAGTCATTCCTGCGGTAGGCTCATCTAGAAGGACGATGGAAGGATCTTGAGCAATCACCATACCAATCTCAACCCACTGTTTCTGACCGTGAGAGAGCGAAGAAACTTTGACGAAAGCCTTGTCTAGCAATCCAATTCGTTCTAGAACCCAAGCAATCTTGTCTTTTTTGGCTCTGGTTAGTTTAGATGTGATTGAAGCAAAGATTCCGTGAGTGCCTTTCAGCGCCAGCAGGATATTCTCAAATACCGTCAACTCGTTGTAAACATTTGGGTTTTGGAACTTACGTCCAATTCCCAAGCGGGCTACCTCATGGGGACTCCTGTTCGTGATTTCGTGTCCTTGATAGTAAACGTGCCCTGAGGCAACAGGAGACTTGCCCACAATGGCATCTAGCAAGGTACTTTTACCCGCACCGTTAGGACCAATGATGGTGACGATTTCGCGATCGCCCACCTCTAAAGTGACACCTTTGAGTGCCTGAAATCCTGAAAAAACAACCGTTAGATCTTTAACCGACAGAACTACATCCATTGCTTCTACCCTTACGATTTTTAGTGTCTACGGTTTCCCCGGGTCAGCCATTCTTGCACCGTTCTAAATGACCCCTGTAATGGGGTAAACCAGTCTAACAGCCGAGCTTGAACATAGCCCGCAGACGGGTTTGGAGAGGGTATGAGCAACTTGTCTGGGCTGATGCGTGGCACTAGACCCATTAAACCTTTGGGTAAAAACAGGACGACAACCAGCAGCAAGATGCCGACGATGAGTTGCCAATCTTGAGTCACTCGCTCTGCATAATTTTGCACTTGACCCAGCAATAGTGCTGCAATCAACGGACCAAACAGCGTACCTCGGCCCCCAATGGCAACCCAGATGACAACCTGAGTGCCAAACGCAACCGCTAGATAAACGGGTGAGATAAACCGATTAAGCGGGACAAATAGCCCTCCTGCAATGCCTGCGATCGCCGCTGATAGCGTCCAGATAAAGATCTTGAAGCTAGCCACGTCATATCCCAAGTAGGATATGCGGCGCTCATTCTCGTTAATTGAACGCAGGATTAAACCCAAATTAGATCTGGTTAGCCACAAGCTTCCTGCTAACACCAGCGTTGTAAAGATGAGGATGACCCAGTACAGGTTGATGTCGGTAATCTCTATTCCTAGCAGGGTTAATATTGCGACATCGGTAATTCCGTTTGTGCCTCCGGTGTAAGCCTGCTGGCTAATGAAAAGCGTAGTCAAAGCTGACGAAATTGCCAGGGTAATAATGGTGATGTAAACACCACTCACTTTGGAGCGAAAGATAAACCAGCCAATGATGTAAGCAAACACGGCAGGCACTAACACCATTGCCAGAACTGCAACGGGAAAAAACTTGAGCGGCGCAATAAACCAGGGCAACTGCTCCAATCCATTCCACACCATGAAGTCGGGTAGCTCAACGCCATAGTTGTTATTGGTGGATGAAAGATTGAGCTTGAGGTAATACGCCATTGCGTATCCTCCCAGGGTGAAAAATACGCCATGAGCAAAGCTCAAGATTCCTGTGAACCCCCACACCAGATCTAGACTAATGGCTAATGCCCCAAACAGCAGCAACTTGGAAATTAGGGCAGTTTGAAATACCCCCACAAGAAACGGCAGAATAAAAAAGATGAGAAATACTATTCCAGCCGTGATGAATAACTTAACCGGAAATGTAGAGCGCTGAACTCCATCTAAAACCTGCGTCATCAGTCTGGCTCCAGTAATACCTACTCACGTTTGGGCGATCGCCCCATAGCTCAAGCTCAAGCCCGCTTTTGCACGGTAAACAGTCCCTCTGGACGATAGCGAATCAGCACAATCACAGCGGCTAACACGATGACCCTGGCAACCGGATCGTTGAGAACGTAGGCGATCGCCGCATTTGACTCACCAATTAAGAATGACCCTGCCAACACCCCAATCAGCTTATCGACTCCGCCAGTCACCACGACCATCCAGGCATCCACCAGATAGTCCTGCCCCATTGGGGGAGAAACGCTCTTGAGGGATGAGATCACCGCGCCTGCAATTCCTGCTAGCCCACAGCCGTAGGCAAAGGTGAGTAGGTCAATCAAACTGGTGTTCACACCCAAACACTTTGCCATATCGCGGTTTTGGGCCACGGCTCTGACCTGACGACCCAGCGGGGTTTTGTATAGCAGATAGAGTGTGATTCCCAACATTAAGAGGGCGATCGCAATAATAAACAATCGGTAATAGGAGATCGAGATTAGCGGTGTCCCGTCCTGCCTCGTCATCAGCAACAGGTTTCCAGAAATGTAGGGCGGAGACTTAACGTACTTCAGTTGCGCCGAAAAGATCAGCTTCACCACTCCCTGAATCACAATGCTCAATCCCCACGTCGCTAGCAAAGTCTCCAGGGGACGACCATACAGCCTGCGAATCACCGTCAACTCTGTCACAGCGCCTACTAGAGCCGTTCCCAGGAAGGCAAAGGGAATAGTCAGCAGCAGGTCCATTTGAAAAGCAGACTGCATCAAAAAGGTTACATAGGCACCCAGCATAATGAACTCACCATGTGCCAGGTTAATGATTCGCATCACGCCAAAGGTGATGGCCAGTCCCAGTCCCGTCAACAGTAACACCCCAACAATCCCGATGCCGTTGAGCAACTGGTTTACAAAAGAGTAAAAGTCAATTCCCCCTGATGCCTCTGCGGTGGCCGTCGCATCCTGCGCCAGATAAAGAGTGTGAGCCTGTATTAAGCCAAAATCTAGCATTCCAGTAAACCTCAACTTACCTGTAACCTCAACAATTGGGAATCTGCTTTCAACAAGGGGCTTAAGCCCCTTGTTCCCCAGGAATCTGTTTTGTTCAGGCTCAAATCAAACGAATAGAACATCAACCCAACTCAAACCTTGTCATCTCGAACGGAGCTTTTAGCTTCTCCAGTTCAAAGGCTCTTAGCTCTCTAGATACTCAACAGGTAGCTCATTTCCCGTCTCTTGAGTTGGGTCAGATCGATCATCAGGAGTGGGGTGAACACATAGACGACCCTTGTAAAGTGCCTGACTCCAGGGAATCGGCTTCACAGCAGAAGGAGTTGCAAAAACAATCTCTGCCTGACCATCTGCCTGCCATCTGCCGATTCGAGAGTAGAGATAAGTGTGATAGTTGTCGGGGTCAACCTTCACCTTGCCTTGAGGTGCATTAAACTCCTGTCCACGAGTCGCTTCTCGCAAAGTTGAAGTTGTAATTTCTTCGCCTGCCTCCAGAATTTGCTCCATCGCCTGAGCCATAAAGAAGGTTTGCAGATAAGCCGCTTCCATCACTCCATTGGTCACCCGATTATCCCCAAACTTGGCTTTAAACTGTTCCACAAATGCCTTGTTTTCGGGTGTGTCAACGGTCTGGAAATAGTTAAAGCTGCTGTAGTGCCCTTCTGCATACTCTGGACCCATGGCCTGAATTTCCTCTTCAGTGGTGGGGTAAGCCATGATGGGAATCTGGTCTGGAGTGATACCAGCATCTTTGAACTGTCTGTAAAATGCGGGAATACTGTCACCCACCAGGTTACTGAGAACAAAATCAGGCTGTGCCTGCTTGATCTTGTTGATGATGGTAATGAACTCGGTCGTTCCCAGAGCGGCGTACTCATCTCCAACAACCTGTCCACCCTGAGCTTCCAGTTCTGCTTTCGCAATTCGGTTACTTTCTTTCGGGTAAATGTAGTCAGAGCCGATGAAAAACCCTTTAGGACCAAAGTTTTCGTAGCAGTAGGGAATGGAGTCTGTAATCTGCTGGTTAGGTGCGGCTCCCGTGTAGAAGACGTTAGAGCTACACTCATTTCCTTCGTAGTAAACCGGATAATAGAGAATGGCATCATTCTCCTCAAACACAGGTAATACAGATTTGCGGCTAGCTGACGTATAACATCCCAGAACGCAGGATACCTGATCCTCATTGATTAAACGCTTCGCCATCTGGTTATACAAGTCCCAGTTGGAGTCGGGGTTAACCACAACCATTTCAATCTGCTTGCCTGCAACGCCTTGCTTGCCCTGCCAGGGTCCAGTGCCCTGATTAATTTGCTCAACTGCCAGGAAAGTAGCATCTTGTAAGGACTTTTCAACGATCGCAATAGTGCCAGTCGTTGAGTACATGACTCCTACTTTGACCGCATCTCCCGAAGCCGCAGATCCAGAACTTCCGGTGACAGCACTGGTAGTAGTGTCCCCGCCACGCGTACAGGCAGAAATGACCCCTGCCCCAATTGCCAGAGAACCATACTTGATAAATTTTCGACGACCGATGCTACCGAAGTGAATCCGGGGGCTACGCGACTCAACCATTGCGCTCTCCTTAACAACCTTCAGATGAAAGAATCAATGAACTGCAAATTGCTACCGCAACCTTTCAGGTGTGATAGCTCAAAACAAATCAGCAAACTGAAATTCTCCTAGCAGGAGCTAGACCAAGCCATCAAGCAGAACTACTCACCGTTGAATGACTTGAGCTAAGCTAACTCCCTGCCGCATAACGATAGGAGCCTGAATCTCCAGCAACAAGGGTTTTCTCGTTGCCATCGAAGCTCTGTACCCTTTTTGTCCTAACTGAAGCGAGTTCCAGCAAACATGACTCAGATGTTAGAGGCATTCCTGAGGGGCAAATGTATCTTAAGATACATTTGTGCTATTTTTGCACCAGCCGTTCACCTCTAAGTTGAGATGAAGTTAAACTGATTGTCTCTGCTACAGCTGTTCATCTCGTCTTACTTTGTTCCTATGCCACTTCCCGCAACGACAAAGATTATTAAAGACAGGCGTGATTACAATACCTGGATTGCAACTGAAACGCTAGAAGATTATGCGCTGCGGTTTGCGCCTAAATCCTTTCGCAAGTGGTCAGAGATTTTAGTAGCAAACACGGCGACTGGGGGGCTTTCGTTTTTAGCATTGGAAGCAATTGGCGGACTGCTGGGCATCAGCTATGGGTTTACAAACTCCTTTTGGGCAATTGTTGTAGCTGGGGCAATCACTTTTTTGACGGGATTGCCGATCGCCTATTATGCGGCGAAATATAGTGTTGACATTGATTTGCTATCGCGAGGGGCTGGGTTTGGCTATATCGGCTCAACCATTACATCTTTAATTTATGCTTCATTTACGTTTATTTTTTTTGCACTAGAAGCGTCCATCATGGCGCAAGCGCTGGAGCTATATTTTCACCTGCCGCTGCCTATTGGCTATGTGGTCTGTTCTTTGGTGATTATTCCTTTAGTATTTTTTGGCGTAACGCTGATTAACCAGTTGCAGCTTTGGAGCCAGCCAGTCTGGTTGACGTTAATGGTTTTGCCCTATGCCTGCATTCTATACAAGGAACCGGAGGCATTCTCAAATTGGCTGCATTTTACTGGAGCGGCGGGCAGTGCAGCCTTTGATCCGCTGCTGTTTGGGGCTGCTGCCACTGTTTCCTTCTCGCTGATTGCCCAAATTGGGGAGCAGGTGGACTATCTGCGGTTTTTGCCTGACCAGCAGGAAACTAGCAAGCGTAAATGGTGGCTGGCACTGGTGTTGGCGGGTCCGGGCTGGGTGGTACTCGGCTGCGCTAAGCAGTTGGGGGGAGCTTTTTTAGCCTCGTTGGCGATCGCTCATGGAGTCAGCTTTGCCAAAGCCGACGAGCCGACCCAGATGTATCTAATTGGGTTTGAGTATGTTTTCTCTAATCCAGACATCGTGCTGGCGGTGACAATTTTTTTTGTGGTTTTATCTCAAGTTAAGATCAATGTCACCAATGCCTATGCAGGGTCGCTGGCCTGGTCAAACTTCTTTTCTCGGCTGACTCATAGCCATCCCGGTCGGGTCGTGTGGCTAGTATTCAATGTGGCGATCGCCCTGCTGTTGATGGAGTTGGGCGTATTTTCTACCCTAGAGGCAATCCTGGGGCTTTACTCAAACGTAGCGATGGCTTGGGTAGGGGCACTGGTTGCCGACCTGGTGGTTAACAAACCTTTGGGGCTAAGTCCGTCTCAGATTGAGTTTAAGCGGGCACACCTTCATGACTACAATCCAGTAGGGTTAGGGTCGATGCTGATTGCTTCACTGGTGGCAACGGCTGCTTTTACAGGAGTGTTTGGGGGAAGTGTCAAGGCTTTTGCTTCCTTTATCGCTCTGGGACTGGCGTTTGTGCTGGCCCCGGCGATCGCCACTCTCACCAGAGGAAAGTACTACATTGCCCGCCCAGACATTTACTCTGAAAGCACTCATCCGCTCAACTGCTGCATCTGTGAGCAAGAATATGAGCCTCAGGACATGGCATTTTGCCCCATTTATGGAGATGCAATCTGCTCACTTTGTTGCAGCCTGGATGCCTGCTGCAATGATGCCTGTAAAGCAACACCAGACAAGAATCGCTTTGTTTCTGAGGCTCAAACTACGACTCAAACCAATAAAGAATTAGGGCTATTTCAGTCTAAGTTGTCGCCTCAACTAGGGGTAAGATTGCTGAAGTATTCGGCCCTATTTCTGGTTTTGTCGGTGTTGGTTGCGGCGAGTCTGGGGTTTGTCTATTATCAGCAGGTGGCTGCCGTACCTGATATCCCGGCGATCGCAGCTCAACAATTGACCGCAACCCTAATCGAAGTGTATGCCGTCTTTCTGGTACTCATTGGCATAGGAGCCTGGTTGCTGGTGCTGACTCAAGAAAGTCGCCAATTGGCCCAGGAAGAACTGGATAAACGCAACCTTCAGCTTCAGCAAGAGGTGCAGGAACGCAACCTGGCCGAGGCACAACTGCAAGAAAAGGCAAAACAGCTTGAGCAAACCCTACACAACCTGCAACAGACCGAAGCGCACCTGATTCAAACTGAAAAAATGGCAGCATTAGGAGGATTAGTTGCCGGAATTGCCCATGAAATCAATACACCAATTGGGATTGGCGTAACTGCCGCCTCACTGCTGATGGAGAAGACGATCGCCTTCTCAGAACGGTTCAAAGGTGGAGCGATGAAGCGATCGGATCTGGAAAAGTTTCTAGATCTTGCCCAACAGAGTAGCCGTATGACCCTCTCTAACCTGGAACGGGCCGCAGAATTGATCTACAGTTTCAAACAAGTTGCGGTAGATCAGTCGAGCGAGTCAAAGCGCCTATTTAACCTCAAAACCTATCTTGAAGAAATTTTGTTGCAGCTTAGCCCTAAACTCAAAGCGACCAGTCATCAGGTTGAAGTCAGGGGCGATCGCCAACTCACCCTCATGAGCTACCCCGGTGCTTTCTCCCAGATTGTCACAAATCTGATCATGAACTCTCTGCTCCACGCTTACAAACCAGACGAAACTGGACATATTACCCTGAGCTTTGAGCAAACCCAAGAGCAGATAACTTTCACATACGTTGATGACGGCAGCGGCATTGCCCCTGAAAACCTGAGCAAAATCTTTGAACCCTTCTTCACCACCAAGCGAGGACAGGGAGGAAGCGGTTTGGGGCTACACATCGTCTACAACCTGGTGACACGCACGCTCAAGGGCACGATTCAATGTGAAAGCCGTCTGGGAGAGGGAACAAAGTTTGTCATCGGGCTACTGAACAGTGAAGTAAATCCATAAATTTGAATTGGCTCGAATGACACAAGGAGCGTCCATGCTGGAAAACACACAAGCTTCATCCCCTAACGCTCAGAGTGATCAGGCTCAGGGCGACGAATACATTTTTGCCCAGGAAGATGAAGCGGTGTTCTTTGCTGAAGAAACAAAACCCGGACAGCACGAAAGCTGGAAAATCTTGATTGTAGATGATGATGCTGAAGTTCACGAAGTGACAAAACTGGCGCTAAGTGACGTTACATTTGAAAATAAAACCCTAAGCTTTATCAGCGCCCACTCCGCTGCTGAAGCCAAACAGTTGATTCAGGCTCACCCCGACACGGCGATCCTGTTCCTGGATGTGGTAATGGAAACGGAAGATGCAGGTTTACAGATCATTCCTTACATTCGCGAAGAGCTAAATAATCCCATCGTCAGAATTATCCTGAGAACCGGACAGCCAGGGCAGGCACCCGAAAACGTAGTTGCGGTCAATTATGGAATTGATGACTATAAAACAAAAACGGAACTGACTTCTCAAAAGTTGTTCATCACTGTGATTACGGCTCTAAGAGCATTCTCCACACTAACTCAAGCACTAGAAGTGAGTCGAATGCTAGAGCAAGAACTGGCTCAATACAGGCAGACCATGCAGCCCAGCAGCACAAAACTATTTCTCTCCTCTGCAACCCAATCCAGCCAGTACGAAAAAATAGAGGACTTAGGTGAATTAGTCACAGAAATTATCCAGAAAGCTGCACAAGCGCCAAATCAGGCAGGGACAATTTATGCCACGTCAATCATTGCTCGAATTGCCAGAATGGTGCTGCGAATGACAGACGAACACTCAGCCAAGCTGGGCATTTCACAAAATAGACTGGCGGTTTTGCTCTACCTCAGCACCGAACCGGAACGATGTGCAAGTCCATCGGCTCTAGCTAAACAGTGTGGCGTTTCCCGTGCTGCCATGACTGGACTGCTAGATGGGCTGGAGCAGGACGAGTATGTAGAACGAGACGTACATCCCTCTGACCGACGGGCACTGATGGTAAAACTGACTTCCAAAGGTCAGGAGTTTTTAGATTGGATTGCTCCCCAAGACCAGTACCAAATCTCTGAATTGATGGACTCTCTGGATGAAGCTGAACGCAAGACGCTGACAGACTTGATAACAAAGGCAGTGAAGCTCTTCGGCGAAACAGCCCTGGTTTTAGAGTAAAAGAAAGAAAAATAGTTAAGAGATTAACTATTTAGTGTAAAACTAGATACAAATCAGTCTTGTTCTACTCCTTATGATTCATGTACACCGTTGAAAGCTCTTGAATGAGCGTCGATTGATCGATAGCGAACCAGCAAACATAAAGCAAGTAGTGAGAATTGTCCGGTCAAGTGGAGGTAATTAATTCTCAGAGTTTTTTTTTTGAACGACTGATAAATGGAAATGAGTTAACCTGCAAATCCTGTAGGTTGGGTTGAGCAAAGCGGAACCCAACACTTCTAGACACAATACTACTCAGGCTATTCAGTCTAGGGTCAAAGCTAGCTTGATAGTTCAATTTGTGTTGAGCATCAGGGTTAGTGTCGAGACAATGCGATCGCCCCCTCAGCAAAAGTTTTTGCGTATGCGAGTGCTGTAGCAGTGGAGGTTGGGCGATCGCGAAAGCCTTTAAACATAACGCTCACTGGAGGTTTCAATGTCTTATCATGGCGACATTTCAGCAAGTGCTGACGCAGTTGGAGTTGCGGTTGTTAACTATAAGATGCCGCGCTTACACACCAAGACAGAGGTAATTGAGAACTGTAAAAAGATTGCCTCAATGGTCGATGGGATGAAGGTTGGTTTGCCGGGGATGGATCTAGTGATCTTTCCAGAATATTCCACTCATGGCATCATGTATGATCCCCAGGAAATGATGGAAACCGCAGCAAGCATTCCTGGAGAGGAGACGCAAATCTTTTCAGAAGCCTGTATCCGCAACAAGGTTTGGGGCGTGTTCTCACTGACCGGAGAGCAGCACGAAGACCATCCCAACAAGGTTCCCTACAACACCTTGATTTTGATCAACGACCAGGGACAGATCGTGCAGAAATATCGCAAGATCATGCCCTGGACACCCATTGAAGGTTGGTATCCTGGTAACTGCACCTATGTGTCAGAAGGCCCAAAGGGGTTAAAAATTAGCCTGATCATTTGTGATGATGGTAACTACCCTGAGATTTGGCGAGATTGCGCGATGAGAGGAGCAGAGCTAATCATTCGCTGCCAGGGATATATGTATCCTGCGAAAGACCAGCAAATCATGGTTTCTAAAGCAATGGCGTGGATGAACAATGTCTACGTTGCCGTAGCTAATGCTGCGGGATTTGATGGTGTGTACAGCTACTTTGGTCATTCAGCGATCGTTGGCTTTGACGGTCGGACTTTAGGTGAGTGCGGCGAAGAAGAGATGGGGATTCAGTATGCAGCCCTATCCAAATTTGCAATTCGTGACTTCCGCAAAAACTCTCAGTCGCAAAATCACTTGTTTAAGCTGCTGCATCGTGGCTATACCGGAATGATCAACTCTGGTGACGGCTCCGAAGGCATGGCAGAATGTCCCTATCAGTTTTATCGGGATTGGGTTTTGGAACCGAAGAAAGCAAAAGAAAGAGCAGAAGCATTGACTCGCTCTACCGTTGGCACCGAAGAGTGTCCAATTGAGGGTATCCCCAATCAAAAGGTTAGCCCACCTCCGGTGAAGTCTTCCTCTGCAACGGTTCCTGTCTCAGTCAATAGTTAAGTATAGCGTGTAGCGCTATGCTGCCGGGAGCGATGTTGCTATGAACTCATCTAAGCTAGGAAAGGTGAGAGTTCTGGCTCTGACCAGCGTAGGGGAAGGCTACCTTCTACGCAGTATCCCTTCTTAAGTTGAAAGCGCAGCAATCGTTCTGCTCCAGGATAGGAGCTGATTTCAGCCCCTTCCCAAATCACTTTGGCAGTGCCTGTAAGGTAAAGTAAGTTTCCTCGGTCAAAGTCAATAAACAGTAGCCCAGCACGGGGATTTAGCTCCAGATTGCCAAAGGTGTTGAAGTGATTATTGCCGGAAAAGTCGGGGATAGTGAGTGTTTTCTCATCATCGATTCGGATAAAACCTGGTCTGCCGCCTCGGTGAGAGACATCTACTCCTGATGCGGCATTTGCTGACTCGGCTTGATAGGCAGTTGCAATAAAGAAAGTGTCGGCGATCGCCACCATTGACCGCTCCGCTTCTCCCAGTGCTTTGAAGGAATGAATGGGTTTGAGTATCCCATCACTATCCTTCATCTCAAACATTCGCGCTTGGATGTATTGAGGACAGTTGCCAAAGCTTTGCCCCACCTGCACCTCAAAGCCATTGGGGTAAATTGTTGTCACCGTACCATTCATGCGATTCCGACGACGGGTATGCAGTTCAATACCCAATAAGCCAATATCAATGCCGCTCGTAAGGATATTGGCTAAAGGATCGCCAAAGAGTGTTTTGGCAGCGACTTGCAAAATGCGATCGCTGGGTGAGGAGAGAAAGCCCGGTTGTCCAACCAGGATAGAAGCCCAGGGGCTACTTGCTGTATCTACTGTTCCGACAATGACATAGGGCAGTTGGGCGAAGAACTGGCGATGCTGTTCAGGAAGATAATCTCGGATTATCCGTCGCCCTTGTTTATCCATTCGATTTTGTACGCCCAGTCGAGCTTGAATGGCTAATTCGCCTGCATGAAACGGTGATTCGGAATGTGCCCAACCTGATGCAGCCATACGGTTTCTCTTTGTTTGTAGCGCTACGTGTATATGTGAGGACACGTTTTTGTATGGAAGCTCGCGCTGCACGGGAGCTTCCATACAAAAATGTCTTAATCAAGGCGCGTAGCGCCATATAGTCCTGCCATCGGAATGAAGTGAGGCAACTGTTTAACACGCTCGATCCATGCCAGCAGGTTTGGGTAAGGTGAGAGGTCGATTTTGCCATCGGGAGCCAAGTCCACGTAGGGGAAGATGGCGAAATCGGCAATGGTAGGACGCTCAAATTCTAGCCAGGTGCGATCGCTCAAATGGTTATCAAGTTGCGTCAGAATATACTCCGCCTTTTGAGTTGCCCGTTCAACGTTAATGTTAGTCGCACCAAACAAATGGTAGAGCCGCGCATTTTCGGGCCCTTGACGAACTTCTCCCGCAGCCGTTGAGAGCCAGCGGATCACCTGTGCAAGGGATAGTGCATCTGACGGCAACCATTTTTCTCCACCATACTGCCGCGCCAGGTACACCAAAATTGCTTGTGCATCTGCAAGTTTAGTGTCTCCATCGATCAATAGGGGCACTTGCCCAAAAGGATTCAGGGCAAGGTATTCAGGTGACTTATGTTCTGCTTTCATTAAGTCAACGTTGACCCACTCAAAATCTAGATTTAACAAAGACAAAAACAACCGAGCTTTGTAGCTGTTGCCAGACAATTTGTGACCGTAGAGCTTAATCATTGGGACTCTCTGTGTATTGAACTGAGTAGGCTAGCGTTAGCGGTGTTGCCAAAAAGTCTCTGGATATTGCCCTGAGAAACAGTCAATCGACAAAAACTCATGTTCTAGCGGAAACAAAGATGCCAAAAACTGAATTGGATCGAGACAAGTTGATTGCACTTGATTTGGAAAACTGAGTTGGCGTTTCATCTTTCCTCCAGGGCAGAGACTTTTCTCAAAAGCTTGCAATGTACCGAACGTTCGGTACATTGCTACTGTACCGAACGTTCGGTAAAATTGTCAATAGATAAATAAACTCTTCTGTAGTGGTCTTCAAACTTATGTCTAAGCAAGCCACATCTAAGCAAACTCATGTATCAGAACTGCTTGATCTATTTCGTCGGTTGGGCTATGACGGGGCAACGCTTGCCAAAATTTCCCAAACTACGGGGCTGGGCAAAGCGAGTCTCTACCATCACTTTCCGGGTGGCAAAGATGAAATGGTAGAAGCAGTGCTAGTGGCGCTGGAACACGGTTCAGAGCAAATTACTGCCGAGATGCTGCAAGTGCAGGGAGATGCTCCAGCACGATTGCGAAAAATGTGCGATCGCCTCAGCAAAGTTTACGATAACGGGCAAAAACCCTGTTTGCTAGCCGCGCTCCTATCAGGGTCAGCCAAAGATGCGTTTCGGGATAGGGTAGAAAAGCTGCTGCAACTGTGGATTAGGGCGATCGCCACTGTTTTAACAACTGCTGGGATGGATGAAACGCTGGCCTGTCAGCGAGGAGAAGATGGAGTCATGATGATTCAAGGGGCACTCATCTTGGCGCAAGGATTACAAGATCCGGCTCCATTTCAACGGGTTATGCAGCAGATTCCTGAAACGCTCTGCCGACCTCTACAGTAACCTTAAATGTAAGCTCAGCTAGTGACTTTAGACTGGCTGAGCTTAAAAAGATATTGAGGCACAACAAAATTGTAACTGTTGTGCAAAGTGCGGTGGCAGCGCGACCCGACAATGCCCTAGATATCCAAATCAGCTAGGTTCAGCCTTGAGCCATAGGTTTCAATGAATTCGCGTCGGGGGGCAACGCGATCGCCCATCAGCACGGTAAAGATCCGATCTGCCTCAGCCGCATCCTCAATTTCGACTCGCTTTAGCGTCCGGGTTTCAGGATTCATGGTGGTGTCCCAAAGCTGCTGGGGCATCATTTCACCCAAACCTTTGAATCGCTGAATCGTGTAGTTGGCGTTAGCGGGAAACTGCGATGTGATCTGGTTGAGTTCACGATCGCTATAGCAGTACTGATGCTGCCGTCCTCGCTCTACTTTGTAGAGTGGAGGGCAGGCAATGTATACATAGCCCTGATCAACCATCGATCGCTGATAGCGGTAGAAGAAAGTCAGCAGCAGCGTCCGAATGTGAGCGCCATCTACGTCAGCGTCAGTCATGACGACAATGCGGTGATAGCGCAACTGTGATGCGTCAAATTCTTCACCCTTGATGCCTAACCCCAGCGCGGTAATTAGCGCCTGGATCTCAGTGTTTTTGTAGATCTTGGCATCGTCGGTTTCTCAATGTTGAGGATTTTGCCTCGCAGCGGCAGGATAGCCTGGAAGCGGCGATCGCGTCCTTGCTTAGCGCTACCTCCTGCCGAGTCCCCTTCCACAATGAATATTTCTGACTCTGCGGGGTCACGAGTGCTACAGTCTGCCAACTTACCGGGTAGCGTTGACGACTCCAGTACAGACTTACGGCGCACCAGTTCTCGCGCTCGTCGAGCCGCTTCCGCCGCGTTGAAAGCTTGAATCGCCTTCTCAAGAATTGCATCAGCAACGCTGGGGCGAAACTCTAAATACTCGGTCAGCGCCTCACCCACCAGGGAGTCCACGATGCCTCGCACCTCGGTATTGCCGAGTTTGGTTTTGGTTTGCCCTTCAAATTCGGGATCGGGCACCTTCACCGAAATTACGCCTGTCAGTCCTTCCCGAACGTTTTCTCCTGCCAGGTTAGAGTCGCTTTCCTTGAGCTTGTTGCGCTTGCGGGCGATCGAATTCATCGTGCGTGTCAGCACGGCTTTTAGCCCTTCCAGGTGAGTGCCGCCGTCGATGGTGCGAATGTTGTTGGCAAAGCCTAGCAAATTATCGGTATAGGCATCTACACACCATTGAAGCGCCACCTCAACCTGCACGTCATTGCGTTCACCCTGAACAAACACCACCTCATCATGCAACGGCTGTTTGTCTTTATTGATGTAGCTGATGTATTCGCGAATGCCGCCTGCATAGTGATATCTGTCAATGCGCGGCTGATCGCTCTTGAGCAATTCCAGGCGGTAGTCGGTAAACGTAATTTCGACCCCAGCATTTAGGTAAGCTAGCTCTCGCAGGCGACCCGCTAGCGTCGCGTAGTCAAACTCAATGCCCGTTGTCGCAAAGATTTGAGTATCTGGCTTAAAGGAGATCGAAGTCCCTGTCCGCTCATCAGGACTCGGCTGAATGGACAGATCGCCTATGGGTATACCCCGTTCAAACCGTTGGACATGAACCTTATTGTCTCGCCAAACGGTTGCTTCAACCCACTCTGAAAGGGCGTTGACGACTGAGATTCCAACCCCGTGCAAACCACCCGAAACTTTATAGCCACCACCGCCAAACTTTCCGCCTGCGTGTAGCACCGTCATTACGGTTTCTAAGGCGGACTTGCCTGTGCGAGGATGCACATCGGTCGGAATTCCGCGTCCATCATCTGTAACCGTGACGGAGCCATCTTCGTTTAGGCTAACCTGAATAAACTTACAGTAGCCTGCTAGAGCTTCATCAACCGAGTTGTCAACAACTTCGTAAACTAGGTGATGGAGTCCGCGTGGACCTGTGCTGCCAATGTACATACCCGGACGCTTGCGGACAGGCTCCAGCCCTTCAAGAACCTGGATTTGGTCAGCACCATAATTAGTTGTCATGTATGAAGCGCTCCATAATTCGGTTTGAAGCCATCTATGCTTCAGAACACCAAAACCTATCAAAATTTTAGCACAAAAGGGTTTGAAGCGATTTTAGAGCAGTTTGAAGTGGAAATTAAGACAGGGATGGATCAAACCTATTTTCAGCAAAAAAATAATGACGTTCAGCAACCCGCAGATATTTCCGCAGATGGTATTAGTAGTTTAACCTGTAAGGATAGTAGTTTTGTACTAAGATCAGCCGCTCCTATTTTAATCGTGATTTGTGGGGCAACGGCAACCGGAAAATCTGGATTGGCGATCGCCCTTTCCCAACGCCTCCAATCCGCCATTCTCAGCGCTGACTCGCGTCAAGTTTACCGTGAGTTTGATATTGGCACCGCCAAGCCAACCCTTAATGAGCAACAGCAAGCCTCTCATTATTTAATTGATATCTGCGATCCCGCAGAGACGCTAACGCTGGCAGACTATCAGCAGCAGGCGCAGCAAATTATTGGAAAGTTTCACCTATCGGGCGATCGTTTCTCTATTCCACTTTTAGTTGGCGGAACCGGACTATATATTCGCGCCATCACTCAGGGCTTGCAAATTCCCAAAGTGCCCCCTCAATTAGAGTTGCGATCGCAGCTTCAAAAGCTAGGACAAGCTCAATGTTACGCCTTTCTGAAACAGGTTGATCCTGACTCTGCCCAAAAAATTCACCCGAATGATGCCGTCCGCACGCTTCGTGCCCTAGAAGTCTACTACACCACAGGCAAACCGATTTCTCAGCAGCAGGGAGAACATCCGCCCAGCTACCCCATTTTGCAAATTGGTTTAGATTGCATCACGCTCGAACGGCTGGCTCAACGCATCGAACAGCGCACTCAGCAAATGCTTGATGCGGGCTTGGTTGCCGAGGTCACGCAGCTTTGTCAGAAGTACGGGTATGACCTGCCCTTGCTTAACACGCTGGGCTATCAGGAAGTCAAGCAATATTTAATCGGGGACATTCCTCTACAGGTTGCGAAAGAGCAAATCGTTTTGCATACGCGCCAGTTTGCCAAACGCCAGCGCACCTGGTTTCATGGCGATCGCCAAGTTGAATGGTTTGATGCGGACTCTCCTCGTCTACTTGATCAAGTTTGGGAAAGAATTCAAGCTTTTCTTCAGACTTGTGCTGCTTACGACTGAAACTGACTTAGCAACCAGGCTCCTACCTGAGACTGATTGGTTTCTCGACTGCGACGCAGTGCCTCTTCTAAAACCGAAATCGTTAATCCTGGTAACACTTGCGATGCTTGAATTCGTTTACTCCCTCGCTCGGCAACAGTAAAGGCGAGAACTTGAGCCTGTTTCACATCTAATACCCAATATTCTGCTACACCCAAGTCTTCATATAGGGTTCGCTTGATGCCAATGTCATCTAGCAAGGTTGTAGACGCAACCTCAATTACTAAATCAGGGGGCGGAAACCGATTTAAGTCGATTACAGATGTTCCTCTTGGAATCAGTTGAGCGCGATCGCCAATGTAATACGACCCATCAGGCTGGCACTCCCCTACACCCACCTTGCGATAGCTACAGTTTGGCAAAATTTTCAGAGGAATCGCTTTTGCAATGCCAAAAAGGTTAGCTGCTAGAGAAATTGTGCCATCATCTTCTGAGTGATCGTGTCCAACAGGTAGCATTTCGATTCTCATGTGTCCTTGATAGTAATACCCCCTTGCTGTTTCATAGGCAGAGTCTTCTATGGTTTGAATGTATTCATCCCAGGAAGCTGCGACCCAGGTATCTGTTTGTTGTTTAAGTTGTAAATTGCTCATCGCTTAATTCTCCGGTCAAAACGAAAGTCTGCGTTTTCTGAGAAAATCTGCCTGAAGCAAAACTAATATACGCTTGAGTAAAAGGTGAGCTAATTCAAGATTATGACTGCCTTAACTTTAAAGCTTGATTCTATCGTGAGGCTTACGGATGAGCAGTTCTACCAGCTTTGTCAGGACAATCCTGAACTGAAATTGGAACGCGCCGCAACTGGAGAACTGATCGTTATATCGCCAACAGGGGGAGAAACAGGGAAGCAAAATTCTGATCTTCTGATCGATTTGGGAGTTTGGAACCGTCGCACAAAGCTTGGTGTGGTATTCGATTCATCAACAAGATTTAAGTTGCCGAATGGAGGAGATCGCTCTCCCGATGTTGCCTGGATTCCCCAGGCTAAATGGGATGCCCTGACTCCGGCTCGGCGAAAACGATTTCTGCCGCTCTGCCCAGACTTTCTGATTGAGCTACTTTCCCCCTCAGACAGTTGGGAAGCAGGTGAAGCAAAGATGCGGGAATATCAGGACAACGGCAATCGGTTAGGTTGGCTAATTGACCCAGAATCACGCAAAGTCGCGATTTACCGTTTGGGGCAAGCTGTTGAAGTCTTAGAATCTCCAGCAAGTTTGTCTGGCAAAGATGTGCTACCAGGATTCGTGCTGAACCTTCAAACAATTTGGTAGTTAAAATACAAGGGCAAAAAGCCAGTTCGTTGGGTGTAGTTAGTCAGTTGTCACCTAAATATGATCGAGGTTCATAACGAACAGTTAAACTTTGATTGAAGCAGCTCTTGTATAAATCCGATGAGAACATTTACTGCAATTGTAGAGAAGGATCTAGATACAAAACTCTATGTAGGTTATGTTCCTGGGTTTCCTGGGGCACATTCACAAGGAAAAACGCTAGATGAGTTATAAGAGAACCTCCGTGAAGTGATTGAAATGCTTTTAGAAGATGAAAATCCGCCCTTTGAGACATCATTTGTTGGAACTCAGCAAATCGTAGTTCGGTAGATTATGGGCAATGTTCCGGTTCTAAAACCTCATGAAGTTGTTCGTATATTGGAAAGTCTTGGGTTTGTAGAAGTACGGCAGAAAGGTTGTGCTTGCGGGTATGCCGTTTCTTCTTGCCAGAGTAATGCTCACGCTGTTTCTTTGAGTCTTTGGGGCGTTGGGGACTTGCATAAAAATAAAGTCCCATTTTTTCAAGGCACGGCTCCGCCGCGCCTTGAAAAATGGGATCTTAAATAAACGCAGATCC
>JAAUTN010000537.1 GCA_012031415.1 Leptolyngbyaceae cyanobacterium SM1_4_3
CACAGCAGCATGGCGGAACCACACAGCAGCATGGCGGAACCACACAGCAGCATGGCGGAACCACACAGCAGCATGGCGGAATCGAGTCCTTTCAAAATTCTGTGTTAGAGGATGCTTGAGAAGTAGTGCAGTCCTCTGTAAGGGCGTGGCATTCGGGCGAGGATTTTGGGTTTGTTCCAGAGTTGACCTGCCGAATGCTACGCCCCTAAGCCTGAAATGTGCAAGTTTGTCTTTCTTGGGGCACTTTAGGTAAAACTTATTGACTCCCCAGGAGCATCTAACCATGTCTTCCAAAAAAACGATCGACGCTCTGCTCAATTCTGCCCACGTTGCGATCGCCAACTCCCTCACCAATGCTCAGATTCAATCCTATCTAAGCGAGTTTGGCTACACTCCAGAGCGGATTCAGCAGGGCAAATTGCTCTACGAAGCTGCCCTTGCCGCCCACCAGCAGCAGCGTGCCGAATACGGCGACCAGAGAACCGCCACGACTACTCTGAAACAAGCCTGGGATACTGCCAAGAAAAGCTATATGCGCTACGTCAAAATCGCCCGGATTGTGTTTAAGGACAATGCCGGAGTGTCAACCCGCCTAGAGTTGGAGGGCGATCGCAAGAAAACTCTGTCGGGTTGGCTAGCCCAGGCAAACCAGTTTTACACCAACCTGCTTAATGCTCCCGAATTGCTAACCCAGTTGCGCGAGTATGGCATTACCGCAGACAAACTCCAGGCAGGGCAGGCAGAGGTGCAGGCAGTAGATGCCGCTAATCTGTCTCAGAAAACCGAAAAAGGCGATGCCCAAACCGCTACTCAGACAAAGGAAAAGGCGATCGCCGCCCTACAATCGTGGATGAGTGACTTTACCGGGATTGCGCGTCTGGCGTTAGAGGGCGATCGCCAACTGTTAGAGGGGTTGGGAATTGTGGTGAAGTCGCGCACCAGCGGTTCGATAGAGAAGCCTTCTGCATAACCCTCGCCTTCTCCTCGTTTCCAGGCTCCGCCTGGAAATGTTACTCAGAGGCTCTGCCTCCTCTAGCTGCAAATAGAGGCAGAGCCTCCAGCATTGCATTCCTGGCTAGAAGCCGGAAACGAGAAGAATACCCTACCTGTGGTCTACCTATTGAGGAGCGATCGCTGCAATGCAATTTTCGGTCTATTCCAGGGTTTACCTGCCAAATGCTATGCCCTTACAGGGGCAATTTTGCCTCTGATACGATCGCGCCATGTTTGACAACGTTTCCAAGTTTCTCATTGAGCAATATTCCGCCGATTTCGCCAGTTGGCTAATCGGTCAACCCATTGCCCTCACCGAACTCAGCCCCTCGGAACTCTCCCTGGAACCCATTCGCGCCGACGCTCTAATTCTGCTGCAATCAACGGAAGTCATTCTGCACTGTGAGTTTCAGACCGACCCTGACGCAACGATGCCCTTTCGTATGGCAGACTATGCGCTCCGAGTGTTTAGACGGTTTCCTCAAAAGCGCCTGGTGCAAGTTGTGATTTATTTGCGTCCCACCGACTCTGATTTGGTGCAGCAAACGGTTTTCACTGCCAATCGCCTGCGCCATGAGTTTGAAGTGGTGCGATTGTGGGAGCAACCCACCGAAATTTTCCTTCAGCGTCCTGGGCTACTGCCTTACGCTGCTCTGAGTCAAGCGAGTGACCGCACCTCCGTTCTACGAAGTGTAGCCACCACGATTGAGTCCCTGACGGATCGACAGCAGCAGAGTAACCTGGGTGCCGCTAGCGCCATCTTAGCTGGGTTAGTATTAGACAAACAGATGATTCGACGAGTGTTGCGGAGGGATCTGATGCAGGAATCTGTGATCTATCAGGAACTACGAGAAGAAGCTCGCCAGGAAGCTCGTCAGGAACTGCGAGAAGAAATTCGCCAGGAAGCTCGTCAGGAACTACGAGAAGAAATTCGCCAGGAAGCTCGTCAGGAATTACGAGAAGAAATTCGTCAGGAAGCTCGTCAGGAAGCTCGTCAGGAACTACGAGAAGAAGCTCGTCAGGAATTGTTGGAGAGGGAGCGATCGCTCATCCTCCGTCTATTGACCTGCAAAGTAGGCGAGATTCCGATAATGACAAAATCGCAAATTGAGGCGCTCGACCTGACTCAACTAGAAGAGTTAGGAGAAGCCTTGTTAAACTTTGCAACCCTGGATGATTTGAGCGGTTGGTTAGAGCAGCGGTGCCAAACGCTTTGATGGGCACGCTTTGCTTTGCCCATCCTATGCCTGCTAGCACTAAAACTGGAACCCCTCGTTTCCAGGCTCCGCCTGGAAATGCTGCTCAGAGGCTCTGCCTCCTCTAGCAGTGCTAGAGACAGAGCCTCTAGCACTGCATTCCTGGCTAGAAGCAAGGAACGAGATATCACGTCTAACTTGCCGAACAATAACCGCTGTCACTAAAACTGGAACCGCATCTCGGTAGCTGCCTGCTACAGCTTGCCTGCCAAGACCTGAGCGGCTGTCAGGTTAAGGTCTGAAAAGGTAGGGGATTGAATCAAATCATCGCCCTGAAACTCAGCGGAATCGTAAAACTGATGCTCTAAGACGCAGCGGGTGATTTTTGCTTCCAGGGGGTCAACGATCCAATATTCGGGAATTTCGAGTAGCCCATATTCAGAGCGTTTAGAGCGGTAGTCGTCGGTTTTAGTGGAGGGGCTGACGACTTCGACAACCAGAATGGGAGGGGGTTCGTTGAGGTTAACCACAGCTTCGCGATTGCCCATAGATTCCCATTGAGCGACGGTCAGAACAGTCACATCTGGGATGCGAGAAGTATCCCAATTTCGCCCACGCGGAGAACGGACACCCACTAAAGCAGGAAGTGAGACCCAGGGTTGCCCCGACCGCGATATTACATCCTCAAAGTGTTGTGTAATAAAGCGAATGATTGCTCCATGTTTGCCAGTCTCTAAACTCATGGGTACCAGTTCCCCATCGACCAGTTCGCAGCGGACATCTGTGCCGTCGTGGTAAGCAAGATACTCTTCAAAGGTGAGTTTTGAGTGGCGATCGCCATAGCCATAGCAGTAAGGATGAGGGATGAAGGATGAGTTATAACCTCGTTACCAAGCTCCTGCTTGACAATGCAGATGGGGAAGCTCTTGCTTCCCCTGCATCACCATTCTACTGACGGGTGCAATTGAGAAGCTGCTGGCACTGGAAGCTGGAGCTTCCGGTGCGCCGTTACCAAGCGGGAGCTTGGTAACGAGGAGAACCTCCATTACCTAAGCGCTGAAGTATTTTGCCACCGGATGATGAGCCACGATCGCCGTGGTTGATTGCTCTGGGTAAAGCTGTTCGCTTTCGTCCATGTGCAGGTGAATGCGATCGCCCCCCAGCAACTCCAGCAGCTTGTACTGATCTTGGATATTGGGGCAAGCCGGATAGCCAAAGCTATAGCGCGAACCGCGATAGCGCTGCGCCAAAATGTCTCGCAGATTATCCGGCTCCTCAGCGGCAAAGCCTAACTCCTGACGAATTCGAGCGTGAGTCCACTCTGCCACTGCTTCTGCCACCTGCACCGCTAGCCCGTGGAAATAGAGGTAGTCGGTGTATTGGTTGGAGCCAAATAGCTTTTGAGCGTAGTCCGTAGCAACTTCGCCAACGGTGACGGCTTGCATGGGGAATACGTCAATCAGTCCGGTTTCTTTGGGTGAATAGAAGTCGGCAATGCAGAGGCGACGGAGCGATCGCTGACGCGGAAAGTTGAAGGTTGCAATTGCTTCCGCTTCCCCTTTTTGTAATATCTCTACAGGAATTGCCGGATCATACAGGTGAAGTGAGTTTCCTTCGGACTGACAGGGGAAATAGCCGTAAACCACCTGCGGATGCAGCAAATTCTGCTCCACGATCTGCTGCTTCCAGGTTTCCAGGATGGGATACACCTTGTCCGCTAGAAACTGATCGTATTCCTCGCGAGACTGCTCTTTAGGTTTGCGGAACTGCCACTGCCCCGCAATGAGTGCCTGCAAATCCAAATAGCCAAACAGTTCCTCGAAGGGAATGTCTGAGGGTTGGAGGATTTTGTGCCCCAGAAGGAGGAGGGGG
>JAAUTN010000114.1 GCA_012031415.1 Leptolyngbyaceae cyanobacterium SM1_4_3
AAGCTGCGAACTTTCAAATCTTGGTAGAACTCCTCCTGGGATAGCTCCACCTTAGACTGAGACGACAAAACAGCAGCGCCCAAAATACGGCAACGCGATCGCCCTGGGGCGAATGGCTGTGCAAATCAACGGGTCTAGTAAATTCTGCCACTCCATTTCCGGTTGGATTAACCCACACGTCTAGAAGGGACTCAAAATCTAACCAGTCCTGCCCTTGACTAATCTCATCCCAATGGTCAGCTAAAAATTGGTCAATGGCGGCTGCGACCTCGGACAGATTTTCCTGGTGAGCAAGCTGGGCGATCGCGCGCACTGCCTGGGTGCGAGACTGAGGACGAGGACGACGCACCCGCGAACGGGGCTTTTGGTCCGTCATTGCGGTCGCCATTAGCTCAAGCTGGGCAATCAACTCCTGGAGTGTTACCCGTCGCTGCTGGGGCGGACGCGCTACCGCTCGTCGTCGAATTCGTCGCTCCAGGTGCAAGGGCAACGGTTGACCTGCTCCTGCGGGGTCAAGCAGTTCGGGTTCTTCAATGATTTCCTCTTCGGCTCCTGCTTCTAGCCTGGCCAGGCTATCTGCCTTTAGCAAAACCAGCATCGACGCATACAGGAAGGCCTGCCCCGACTGGGACAGGTCAGCCTCATAGGGAGCCCGACCTGCCTCAACGGTTTGCAGCGGTTTGAGTTGACTCAAAAACCGATCGATTACCTCAATCACCTGCACATCCCAGGGATCAACTTCCCCCCGCTCTGCCAGGTCAATGAGCAGGGCGATCGCATTTTGTGCCAGGGATTGGGTCATGAGAGAGAAGTTTACCTGATACGAATTCGGACAAAATACACCGCTGCTAGCACAATCAGATTAAGGAGCAGGAGCGGCACCCACAAACTCCAAAGGCTAAGCGGATCAGTCATAGCAGAAACATTCAGGGTCAACAGCATTCAGTATCCTTCAGCAGAATCAAGTTGTCAGGGCTGTTAGAGCTATTTGGCTGCAAACACTTCAGTGATTTCAACATCTTCAGTTCGAGATTGGGAAGCAGGCAAGAGTCGCTGCTGCTCCTCTAGCTCTACCTTATAGCGCTGGACATCTTGTTCCAGTTCTTCAATCCGAACGTCACGCTGACGAATTTCCCGTCCTGATTCCAACATCCGCTGAATTTGCGTCCAAACGCTAAAGACCCAGGCTAGTGTGGCTCCAACTCCCATTGCCAAAAGTAGCTCAACGGATAGGGGCGCTCGCAGGTCAATTCCTTCAACGATGTGGATGACGGCAGGTTCTGTATTCTCGATGCCAAACAAGACGAGAGCTAAACAGATAACGAAGATAATTACAAAATTAATTTGGCGCATTGGCTAAAACCTCACTTTTGCGGATGACCCATCCAAATTGCCAGCAAGGTAGAACATACGTCAAGCTTGCCCAAAAAAGCAGCATTCTTGAAACAAAGTCTAACAATTTAATAATAGTAATACATCTGATCCAATGTCTGATTCGGTTTAAATTTTTAGCGCGAAGGTACAGTACCGCACCTCCGCGCTAAAAATTGGGTGAAATTGAGCAACGCTTCCAGTTACCAGAACTGTCCCAACTACTTCAAAGAGCCGTAGTCGCGCCATACACCCACTAAAATGCCTTGAACTGTAACCCTCTCTACGGGTTCTTCAATCACGTCATACTTGGAGTTTCCGGGCTTTAGCAGCACACGATCTTGGTCGCGGTAGAAGTATTTAAGGGTGTTCCCTAATCCCTCAACTCTGGCAGCAACGATGGTGCCGTCCTTCAGGCGATCAGGCTCTTGCACAGGGCGCATGATCACGAAATCACCATCTGCAATCATTGCTTCGATCATGCTGTCTCCTGTAACCCTGAGCGCATAATCTTGAGGGCGAAGCTGTAGCCCCGCAATATCGAGGTAGCTGGTGTCGTCATCGGTGGCAGGTTCGAGCGCTCCTCCAGCAAAAACCTCACCTCTAATTGGCACACCTTGAGCAATGCTGTGGAGCAGTCGAATTGTTCTCGCCTTGCCCTCTGTCCAGTTGATGTAGCCTTTGGTCCGCAAATGCTCCAGGCGGCTTTGAATGGGAGCAGGAGACTTAAGCCCCATCGCTTTCATCATTTGCCGGATCGAGGGAGAGTGCTGATATTCTTTGATGTAGCCAGTTAGCCAATCATAAAGCTGCTGCTGGACTTCAGTAAGGCGTTCCATAGATTTAATGTTGGGAGCGGTGGCCAAGAGCGAAGGATTACTCCATAAGAACACTTGTACCACCAAAATCCAGTGTTGTCTAGCCTTTTTAGGAGCTTTAAAGAAAAATTGAAGGTATTTTTGAGAGTCTGTGTCTGTAGCGCAGTTGAAGTTTTAAATTTCTAATTTTTAGCTCTAAGTGAGACTACCACGCTTAATCTGTTCTCGTTCGATCGCCTCAAACAAAGCTCGAAAATTTCCTTCCCCGAACCCCTCCGCCTGAGTCAGACGCTCGGCACAGCAATAAGTTTGGCGTTCGATAATCTCAAAAAAGAAAGTAGGTTGTGCAAAAATTGGTTGAGTAAAAGCTTGCAGCAGTGTTGCTTGGGGGTTGTCTTCTGTCCAGTCTGCTAATACCTGCTGTTGGGCGATCGCCTGCCACTCTGTTTCTGTGAGGCAAAACCCGGGACGCTGGCGTAACTGGCTGTAATAGATTGACGGAACAGGTAGAAAATTTAATCCTCGTTGACGCAAGGAGGCGATCGTCTGCACAATGTTTGCGGTTTTGAGGGCAATGTGCTGTATACCAGAACCTCGATGCACATCCAGAAATTCCTGAATTTGAGAGGTGGCTGAAGCAGGTTCGTTGATTGGAAACTTCACGCCGCTCTGAGGATGGATCAAAACCTGACTGCACAAGCCTGAGCGCTCAGTTTTAATCGCAAAGGTTTGCTGTCGCGAAAATCCCAATATTTTTTCGTACCAACGTACAGCGTTTTCAAGATCCCCAGCGGCAACATTCAGAACGATATGGTCAATATCGGTAAAGTTGGATGAAGCATCGGGTTGGGGTGGAAAGTAATGGCTCAAATCGAGCCGGATGAACGGTTCGACTGGCTGAACTGGCTCTGTCTGGCGAGGCAGCAGAGATGTAGATCCTGTGCGCTCTACCAGCGTATGAGCCAGGTCGCCCCAGCCGGATATGCACGCCCATTTCAAACGGCCCTGGGGATGCTGCTCTGTCTGTATGGGTTGAAGCAATCTGGCCCCCTGCGCGATCGCCACTGCAATCGCCTGCTCCAAATCCGCCACCTGAAACGCCACATCTGCAATACCAGCGGGGTGCAAACTGAGATATCGCGAAACCGGACTGACATCAGCTAACGGGGATGAAAGAACAAACTGAATTTTCCCATTCCTGACAATCTCTGTCTGAGTGTGGAGAGTAGAACATTCCGCAATCGAGCGAAAGCCAAGAGTATTAACAAACCAGTCTCGCCACGCTGCTGCGTCTTCAACGTAAAAATGAACGTGATCGATGTTCATACTGTTTGAGAAGGTTGCCCCCGAAGCAAATCTTGCTGCCACCTATGCCCCTAACTTTGCATGATAAAGGCGAGCTAGAAGTCATTCTCTAGGTAGAAACTGGCTTTATTTCGGTCTAATTCCCGGAATAAGTGACTTTCTGGCTAAATAGTAGCCTTTGCGAGTCGCAAGTGAATTCTACATCCTTCATCGTTGCACGATCGCCACGACTCGATCCACGCTAGTAGGTTTGTATTGACCCGGTAAGTATTGGTCAATATGACGAAATAGGGCAACGGGAGCAGCCGTGCGACAAGTAAAGAACTCGACTGCTGCCTGGTTGGGTAGCAGCCGCACTTTGGGTGAGAGATCTCTAGGTTGCTCTGCCTGCCAACGCCATTTAGCCTGAACGGGCGGGCTGTCAATCAGGCGATGATGGCTCCAGTTGCAGTGTTGACCCAGTGTTCCAATTTCGAGCAGTTCTCGCCGCAAAATTGAGGCAATGATGAAGGACTGAGGGGAGCGATCGCCCTCAACCGCTTGCATAAAGTCAGTCAGGGCAAATTCTGGTTTGGGGGGTTGATCCAGCCCCCCTGCTGTGGCGATCGCCTTCTCCAAATGAGCGGTTGTTCCAAACGCCTCTGGAATTGCCCAAACCACCCCTGCACCATCCAATTCAGCCCGATACAGGTAAGTGATGAGTCGAAATCCCGATTTAAGCTGTAAACTTGGCAGCTTTAGCAGAGACGTACCCGGATTGAGGGTGCTGACCGACCAGTGACCAGACGGCTTGGTAGAAGACAGATGATTTTCGAGTGCGCCCCCAAATTTAAACAGGTCGCCCAGCGCATCTAAAGAATCTGGTTCAGGCAACTCTTCTACCGATTTGGAACTAGCCCAAGTTGGACGTTGCTCCGACTTGGGTAGAACCAGCGTGTTTTTGATGTACTGTCTAACCTTTTGTAAGGTTACTAGCGGGAATTTTTGGATCGCCATGTCCGGGAGTTAAAACAGAATAGCTGCTGTGTAGTCAAGGCTATTAAAGCCACACTACCCATGCCAAAGGGGGAACTCCCTCTGCTAGCTGCCCTATGGGTTGGTTGCCCTATGGGTTGGTTGCCCTATGGGTTAGTGGAGTCACTCGGTGGGTTAACCCAGACGATGGGGCGTTGTCCAGGCTGAATTCTGCTGGTTTGCTCCTGCATGACGCTGGTTGCCTGACGCGGATCGAAGTGTCGATTGAAGTCTGTTTGAACCTGGTTGACTCGCCCTTCGACGGCGGCGACTTCTGTAGTTAGCTCTCGCAATTTGGCTTGCTGAGTTAGGTTGTAGGGGATGAGCTTGATTAGAGCAGAGATAGCGGCGATCGCCAAAACCAGATTGACCGCTAACTTTACCCCGACCTCCGTAGCAACGACCTGATGTGGCTGGGATCGCGGCTGGGGCGATCTTCGCGACCGGGGCACCGTTCGGCGGGCAGACGGCGCAATGTGAAGTGGAGGTCTGGAGGGCTGGGTTGCGTTCATATGCTGAATGTTGCTCTATCCGAGGGGACTGCCGAATCCGAGAAAATCCCTAATGTTAGAGCATACTCGCCTCGGGCAAGGAATCAAAACACCCTCAAGGGGTATGAACTGAACTATCAGGTAGAGGCTAGATCAGGTCAGGCGGTAAAAGCAACCCTTTGATCGAAGAATCATTAGAAGATTTCTCCTAATGATTAGTAAATGATTAGTAATGCATAAAAATTCAGTTCGATATCGCTTCAATATCGCTGTGGATAAAAACGTTATTTTGGGGCGTGAAAACTGTTTCACGCCCCAAAATAACACGAGGCCAAGCCTCATCCTACAGAGGGTTACTTGTAAAGCTCTGTAGATAGCCGAAACGCCAGAACGCCAGGGATCAGAGCAATGACTAACGCAATAAAGATTTGGGTATCTGATAATGACATAGCTGAAAAACTCCTGATTTGATGAGCAATATGTTCTACTCAGTGGGCTTTGCGCCAACGTTCATCACTGTCGGCTAAATCACGCCATTCTGGAACAATTTGTCACATCATGTAACAGAGGCGATCGCCATTCCTGCCACTGGGTAAAACCTCCTAACATCCACCTGTTTGGTCCGGTCAGATCAGTTCCGTGTCTATTCTGTACTTTTACTCTGCTATCCCCTGTTGAAATGTCTATACTGTTCTGAACTGTTCTGAAAACTCTACCACTCTGAAGCTTTCAGAATTGTTTTAGAGTTGTTGAACTGCCCAATTCTCACCGTTCTAGCTTTCACCGTTCTAGCTTTCACCGTTCACTGACTTCTACAGATCTGTTGACTTCTACAGTCCGCTGACTTTAACGATTCGCCAGTTCCCATAGTCTGCCAATTTTCACGGTACGCTCCATCTACCGCATACAAGCTTTGCGAGAATCTCCTTGAACGCCTCTCAACCTACTCGAATTCAGTTTGAACGACGGATCAGGCGCTTGCAGCGTGATGTTTTACGAATGGGCGCTCTGGTCGAAAACTCCTGCTGGCTTGCCCGCAAAGCTCTGTTTGAGCGAGATCTGGATGCGGCTCGACACATTGCCCAACAAGATAAGCAGATTGACCAGTTTTACCGCCAGATCGAGCTGGACTGCGTAAATTTGATGGCGCTTCAGGCTCCCGTTACTCAAGATTTGCGACTGCTCAGCGCCTTGATGCAGCTTGTGCGCGACCTAGAGAGAATTGGCGACTATGCCGATGATTTGGGAGAAATTGCGATGAAGCTGTTTCCTTACCCGATTCATCCTTGTATGGATCGGGTGCTGATTATGTCCGATCGCTGTCGAGCTATGTTGGCAATGAGTTTGGCAGCCCTATCTGATCTTGATGCAGAGTCCGGTTTGGACATCAAGGTTAAAGACGATGATGTTGACTCAGACTATGAAGAACTTTACAACTTGCTGGCGCATCAGACTAATATTCAGGGAGCGATCGAGCCAATCGTCTTGCTGGTGCTGGTCATTCGTCATCTAGAGCGGATGGCAGACCATGCCACAAATATTGGTAAGCGGGTGGCCTACATTGTCACGGGGCAGCGATGAGTCACGGGGCCAGCGATGAGTCACAGGGCGGCGATGAAGCGCTCAGGGCGGCGATGAAGCGCTCAGGACTAACGCTATATTTAATCTTGAGTTGACCCCATGCTTACCTCTCCTTAAAGAGTCTCTAGAGCGATTCGGATATCCTAACGAGGGGAACCGATGTTAAGAATTTAGAACTGTCATTTCTGCACCACCATGTTTCCAGTTCTTGAAACTGTTATAAAAGGCGGCCCGGTAATGGTTCCCATTGTGGGACTGTCGATTGCGACGATCGCCTGTGCGTTTGAGCGAAGCTGGTTTTGGTATCAGCTTTTGAGCCAGGAAGATCGGATTGTACATGATGTGCTGGATGCAGCCCGTTATGACATGGATGAGGCAGCGGCGATCGCCGAAAAGGCTCAGGCTCTACCGATTGGGCGCTTTCTGCTAGCTCCCTTGCGGTTAAAAAATCCTAGCCCCGAAACCTTTCGACTGGCAATGGAGGCAACGGGCGACAAGGAATTTGTGCAGATGCGAAAGGGCGACAAGCTGCTAGAAACGGTGGTCGCGGTTGCGCCACTGCTGGGACTGTTAGGAACGGTGACAGGCTTGATTGGCACGTTCAACAACCTCAATATTGGCGGTGGCGGCACCACTGAACAAGCCACCGCCGCCGCTGCGGGGATCGGGGAAGCGCTGATCACCACTGCGGCTGGAATGATTGTGGCAATTCTGGCGCTAGCGGTTTTTCGGGTGATGGTGACACTCCAGGCAGGACAGATGGACTATTTCTCGGAAGTAGGCAATGAGCTTGAGCTAATCTATCGCCAGGTTTGGTATGAGCCTGCGATCGCCGATGAAAACTATGCTCCTACCCCTGCGATGTCGGGTCGCGTCGCCCCCGATGGACACTAACCTCAACTGAGCCATGCGATTTAAAGATCGGCACCAAACGTCACAACTGCCAGAAATTGAGCTAACGCCCATGCTAAACGTGATGATGGGCATTCTGGCGTTCTTTGTGATGATTACAATGAGTTTAACCGCGCAGCAATCCGTAGACATTCAGCTACCCAACAGTGCCGAAAGTGCGTCTCAAACCGCTGCACCTGAACCGCTCGTTGTGAAACTAACGCAGCAAGGGCAGATTTTGCTCAACGATCAGCCTGCTAATCGCAGTCAGCTTGCGCCACAGATGCAGCAGTATTTAGGTAGTAGCCGAGAAGGTTTTGTGATTCTCACCGCCGATCGCCAAATTCCCTATGAGCAGGTGGTGCAGCTATTAGGGGAAATGCGCGAGATTGGGGGCGATCGCGTCTCTCTAGCACTCGATTAATTCAAGAGGTCTAGCGGATGACGAAACATCAAATGATCATAATTCTGGCATTTTTTGTGATGCTCATGATGAGCCTGACGGCACAGCAGCCTGTAGATATCAACTTTCCCAGTGCAGAAAGTGTGCCTCAAACTGTTGCGCCTGATCCGCTCGTTGTGAAACTAACGCAGCAAGGGCAGATTTTGCTCAACGATCAGCCTGCTAATCGCAGTCAGCTTGTACCGCAGATGCAGCAGTATTTAGGTAGCAACCGGGAAGGACTTGTGGTTCTCGCGGCCGATCGCCAAATTCCCTATGAGCAGGTGGTGCAGTTACTCGACGAAATGCGAGAAGTTGGAGGCGATCGCATCGCCCTAGCGCTTTATTAGTTCAAGAGGTCTAGCGGATGATGAAACGTCAGCGACGCGGCTCACAATTACCCCAGGTCAACCTGGTACCAATGATGGACGTGTTGATGACCGTCCTTACCTTTTTCATCATCATCTCTATGACGCTCACCGGACAACAGGTGATGAATGTCAACCCCCCCTCCGCTAGTGAAGGCATCACCGAAGGAACTAGCGATGTAGATCCGTTCATCGTTGGACTCAATCCGCAAAACCAGATTCTTGTAGAAAATCAGCCCATTCGCAATAGCCAACTCGTTGAGCAGGTGCAAGCATACCTGTCTGCTAACCCCGAAGGTGTGGTGCTGGTTAAAGCTGATCGAGAGTTGGTTTATGAAGATGTCGCTGAACTGCTAGAGACGCTGCGAGACATTGGGGCGATCGCGTTTCCCTCGCCATTGAGCAGTAGAATTTGTGCAACAGCCGTTGAGGAATAGCGATCGCCCATGAGCAAACGCCAAAAACAAGCCCCTCTGGGAGCAGACCTGCTGTTTGCCGCTATCGCCTTTGTCCTTACCTTTTCCGCCACGCTGGTCGGGCAGCGAATGGTGCAATCTACAGCCAGCAACTCTTCCCCAGCAGGCAATACTCAGGTTGTTCAGCTTGATGGAGCCGGGGCATCCTTCTCAGCCATTCTTTACGAGCGTTACTTCCGCGAACTCAACCGCGAATTTCCTGACCTTCAGGTGAGCTATCAGCCTGTCGGCAGCGGCGCAGGCATTCGGCAAATTATCGGCGAAACGCTAGACTTTGCCGCCAGCGATGCCGCCATGACCGATGAAGAAATTGCCCAGGTCGATCGCGGCATTCTGCTGATTCCCACATCGGGCGGCTCGGTTGCACTCGTTTACAACCTGCCAGGAATTCCTGACTTAAAGCTGTCTCGCTCCGTTTACCCCGCCATCTTTTTGGGTGAAATTACTCGGTGGAATGATCCTCGAATCGCCGCAGACAACCCCGGTGTAAATTTGCCCGATTTGCCCATTAGAAACGTGGTGCGATCGGACGGCAGCGGCACGACGTTCATCTTCACCAATCATCTCAGCGCCATCAGCCCCGATTTTGACAGCAGCATCGGCGTGAGCATGATTCCCCGCTGGACAAACAACCCCATTCAGGCAAGAGGCAACCCCGGCGTAGCGGCTCAGGTGTCTCGCACCCCAGGTGGCATCGGCTATGTCGAATACGCCTTTGCCCAACAAAACAACCTGCCAACGGCCCTGCTAGAAAACCGCAGCGGCGAATACGTCGCGCCCGTGCTGGAGGAAGCTGAAAAAGCGCTGGAGTCGGTCGAATTTCCGGAGGACTTTCGCGTGTTTGTCTCTGATCCTGAGACGGGCTACCCAATCACGGGATTAACCTGGATGATCATTTACCGCCAGTACGAAGATGCTGAAACCGCTGAGGCGATTAAGCAAATGGTTGAATGGATTATGACCGACGGGCAAGCATTGAACAATTCGCTGGAATATGTAGATATTCCAGACGAAGTTGCTGAGCGGGCTATTGAAATTACCCGTAGCGAAGTAACGGCTCCCTAGATTGGAGACTCTCTCCAAAAGAAGATAGCCGTCCCTCTGCCCGTTGAAACAAGGCTTAAGTAGCGTGTGATAATGACACCGTTGCCTTCATCACGAGAAACCTCGTATAGAGAGCCGCCGCCGTAGCTCACAGGGCTACCCACCTCATAGTAGGCAACTTCAAACCTGCGAGACAATTCCTCAAACACTGCTGAAGGCTCACTTCCAATCTCAACCACTGCGGTTTCGAGGTTGGGTTTGGGCGTTGGAGGACTATCGACTGAGCCTAAATCTGAGTAGAACGCAGTCGGCTCAGGCAAATCGTACTGAGGGTCAACTTCCTGCCATTGGTTTGTATTTACACTCGGCAAGATGTCTGACAGATCGCTGTAAAAAGATTGCTCTTCCGGGCTAACGATGCTTGCGCTAGCCAATTCATCTAACTGCAACTGCTGCTCACTCAAGATGTAGTTAGTTCCACCTGAACCGGACGGATCGCTAACAATGACCAGGAAACGAGTTACTCCATCTTTCGTAACCTGATACACTTTTCCCGTTGAATTTTCCTCGACTACACCGAAGCTAAACTCTTTGGCCGCTAGCTCCGTTTGAAACCAGCGATCGACCTGACTTAATCCATCCGTAGTTCTGCGGCTAAAGTCGTTGTAGGCTTCAGGTAGCCCATAAGACCCTTCTTCAGAACCGGGATAAATTTTGGGAAACTCAGCCGTAAATGGATCGACAGGTGGGGCGTTGTTAGCTTGAACCTGGTTTGCTTGAGCTTGATTTGAAGAATTGGTGGTCGTTTGACCCGGACTGGACTGAGGACGGGGAGAACTCCGGGTTGGCGGTGGAGCGCTCTGACGCACACGGGGAGCAGGCGCATTAGTGCGCCTGGGTGGTGGAGCAGGAGTAGCGGGACGGGGAGACGGCTGCTCAGCAGGCTGGTCAACCGGGGGGAGTTGCGTCAGGGTGATTTGCTCTTCCTCTTCGACTGGCTCAGGGGTTTCTTGGGGAGGAGCGGGAATTAGCAGCACTAGGGCGTGCAGCGCCAGGGAAGCAAACAGCATTGGGCGGATAAACGCCTGCATAGAAGGTCGCAGGTTTTTAAGCGGATAGGACTGAGCCATGAAGATTTGTCTCGCGGATCACACGACAATTTTGGCAGCAAATTTTGATAGCGACGCGATCAGGTTAAAAAATAACTTTGAATGTAGTTTCGTAGGCAAGAACTGACCAATTTGAGCGTTAAAAATTATTCCAGGAAAAGTAGAATAAACCTTACTTGTATCCCAGATCACTTTGTGATGCATTTTACAAATAAGCTAACCAAAGATGCATATACATATCTACACAAACATATTAGGGCAAAACCTAGTCTTGGGCTGGAGAAAACTCTTCAAAATTAAATTCAGGTCAAAAACCTGTATTCAAGAAATAAAAATTCTTGTTCCTACGGAGCCAGAAGTTCCAATCTGAAACGATCTTCAAGCAATAAAAATTGATTTATTCATCTTCAAGAAGTGAAAGAAGTCATCACTAAAATTTTGGTTTAATTAATCTTAACCACATTTTAATTAGTGGATTAAACTCACTTAACCAGTGCAGTTGTACGTTAATTCAGTGTCCTGTTTCAGTGAAATAACTGACACCAATCCTGGGTTGAGGAGAATTAAAGATGGTCTTTTTAGTGCAGGCTTTTCGTCGGACGATTGCGATTTCCGTTACTTCAGCCGCGATCGCGCTTTCCCCTTTGCTTTCTGTTGTGGCTCAAGCTCAAGCTTTGAGTGGCGCTGGGGCTACTTTCCCGGCTCCTTTGTATGAGCGTTACTTCTCAGAGTTTCAAGACGAGACTGGAATTCAGGTTGACTATCAGGCGATCGGTAGCGGTGGCGGTGTGCGTCAGGTGATCGCTGGCACCGTTGACTTTGGTGGCAGTGATGCCGCCATGACCGATGCTCAAATTGAGCAGGTTGACGGAGGAGTAATTCTTGTTCCTACTGCGGGTGGCGCAGTGGCGATCGTTTACAACTTGCCTGGTGTTTCAGAGTTGCGTCTACCCCGCTCGGTTTACCCTGCGATCTTTGCTGGACAAATTACCCGCTGGAACGATCCTCGAATTGCTGAAGCTAACCCTGGCGTAGAACTGCCCGATCTGCCCATCAGAACGGTTGTTCGAGCAGACGGTAGCGGCACCACCTTCATCTTCACCAACCACCTCAGCGCTGTTGATCCCTACTTCCGGGGCAGAGTTGGCGTGGGTACGGCTCCTCGTTGGACAACCAACCCGATTCAGGGACGGGGCAACCCTGGTGTAGCGGCTCAGGTGGCTCGGACTCAGGGCGCGATTGGTTATGTAGAGTATGCTTATTCCAAGCAAAACAACCTGTCTGCTGCGCTAGTTGAGAATGGTAACGGTGAGTTTATCGCTCCTTCCCTTGAGACAACTGAGCAAGCCCTGTCGTCGGTCGAATTTCCAGATAACTTCCGGGTATTTGTAGAGGACTCTGATGAAGGCTATCCCATTGCTGGCTTGACCTGGATGATTGTTTACCGTCAGTATGACGATGCAGAAACAGCAGCAGCGGTTAGACAGTTGGTTGAGTGGGTGCTAACCGATGGTCAGGAGATCAACAACCAATTAGACTACACTCGGATTCCTGAAGAAGTTGCTCAAGAGGCGATTTCTCAAGTGAATGAAGCGCTGGGTAGCAACTAATCTCTTTCGTGGAGCTTTGTAGGGCAAGGGGCTTAAGCCCCTTGCCTTGCCAGAATGCTGTTCCTGTGCAACTCTAACGGATTGATGTAGTATCTTCTGAGTTTTGTCATTGGTCATTCCGTAAAGCAGCCATCTTGCCTGCTGGGTTCGGGCAGTCAGGACACCCATTCCACAAGAGGCTTAAAAAGTTGCATACTGCGACGGGCAAGACACCCATTCCACAAGAGGCTTAAAAAGCTGCATACTGCGTCAGTGACCAATGACTTATGACCAATGACCCTAAAGGCATGGCACCCTCTTCTAAACTTTCAAGCTCCGATTTGTCCGAATCCGATTTGTCCGAAATAGATGTTATGGAAACTGACGGGCAAGCTTCCTGGCTAGACGGGGGATTTACCTGGCTGGCAAGGTTGTTTGCTTTTTGTACGGTTGCGGTTCTGGTCTGGATGACCTGGGTAATTTTTCGGCAGGCTTTACCCGCAATTCGCGAGTATGGTTTGGAGTTCCTCTGGAGCCAGGATTGGAGCATTGGAGACTTGGTGTTTGGGGCACTGCCTTACCTTTATGGAACGGTGGTTAGCTCGACGATCGCTCTCCTCCTGGCGATTCCGATTGGGCTTGCCGTTGCGATGGTTACAAGTGAGAACTTCTTGCCAACCTGGGTGCGATCGCCCCTTGCCTTCATCGTTGAGCTAATTGCGGCGATTCCCAGCGTCATCATCGGACTGTGGGGAATTTTTGTGCTGATTCCCTTCCTTCTGCCGATTCAGCTTTGGCTGTTTGATACCCTGAATTGGATTCCTCTGTTTAGCACTGAGCCGTTTGGACCGGGAATGCTCGTTGCGGGGGTGATTCTGGCAATTATGATTTTGCCAACGATGGCGGCGATTAGTCGCGATGTGCTGCTAGCAATACCTCAAGAATTACGCAGTGCTTCGGGTGCGCTGGGAGCAACCCGCTGGGAGACGATTTTTAGAGTCATGCTGCCAGCCGCCATTCCTGGGCTTTTGGGTGCAGCAACGCTGGCATTAGGTCGCGCTCTGGGTGAGACTATGGCTGTAACGATGGTGATTGGCAATTCGCCTCAGATCAGTCCCTCGTTACTCAACTTGGCTTACACAATTCCTGCGGTACTGGCCAATGAGTTTGGCGAGGCGTTAGACGATTTGCACATCGGCGCACTGATGTATCTGGCGTTGATTTTGTTTGCTCTGACCCTTGCGGTAAACGTCCTTGCAGTACTCTTGGTACAAACGGTGGGTAGTGCCAGTCAAAGTGCGACTGTTTACAGAGGAAGATAGTAGAGGTCAGTAGACGCAACGATGGCAAATCCTGAGTTTGGATACGATTCAACGGAGATTGAAGACTTAAGCCAGCCGTTACCTCCAGTGCGGCAACTCTTTAGCTATGCAATGACGGCGATCGCCTTCCTCTTCACCGGACTGGCACTACTGCCGCTGTTCGCCATTTTGATTGAGATTTTGCGGCAGGGGCTACCGGGTCTATCGCTGGAAACACTTGTGTCGCTGCCAGCCCCGGTTGGTGTCACCGATGAGCCGAATGGCTTTGCCAATGCAATCGTCGGAACGCTGATCATGGTTGGGTTAGCTTCCCTGGTCAGCATTCCCATTGGGGTGATGACGGCGATTTACCTAACGGAGTTTGGGAAGGGAGGGCGATCGCCAATTCCATTCGCTTTATTGCTACGGTGCTGAGCGGCGTTCCCTCGATTGTCGTGGGCGTGTTTGCCTATGGCGTGATTGTGCTGACGACTAAGAGTTTTTCGGCGATCGCAGGCAGTTTTGCCCTGGCGGTGTTGATGCTGCCCGTCGTCGTCCTTTCTACCGAAGGCGCTCTCAACCTGGTGTCAAACTCTCAGCGTCTCGCCTCTGCCGCCCTGGGAAGCAGCCGCTTTCAAACAACCTGGCGAGTTGTGCTGCTCTCTGCGCTACCGGGAATCACCACAGGCGTTTTGCTCGCCGTTGCTCGTGCCGCAGGTGAAACCGCCCCTCTGATCTTCACCGCCCTCTTCAGCCAAAACTGGTTCAGCGGACTGCAAAATCCCACCCCTTCCATGTCCGTCCTGATCTACAACTACGCCAACTCCCCCTACGTTGAGCAAACGTCATTAGCCTGGACAGCCTCCGTTGTTCTAGTTTTAATGATTCTGCTAATCAATATTCTGTCTCGTCTAGTTACTCGCAATCGTTTAGATATTCAATAGCCCATGTCATCTAACCCTAGCCACTCGACAGACCTCAACGTGGATACAAAATCTCCAGCCAACCCTCCAGAAGCCTTGCCAGAGCCACGAATTCCAGCCATGCGGGTAAAAGACTTAAGCTTTTACTATGGCGTTCGTAAGTCCCTGGAAAGGGTGACAATGGACATCTACCAGGGGCGAGTCACCGCTGTCATTGGTCCTTCAGGCTGCGGTAAATCAACCTTCATCAAAGCCCTGAACCGCATCAGTGAGCTAGAAGCACAGGTTCAGGTGGATGGACTGATCGAGTTTTTTGGACAAGATATTTACAGTTCCCGTATCAATCTCAACCGCCTGCGCCGTCAGATTGGCATGGTGTTTCAAAAGCCCAACCCCTTTTCCATGAGCGTCTACGATAATGTCGCCTATGGAATTCGCGTGTCGGGTCGAAAGTCTAAATCGGAGCTAGACGACATCGTAGAATTAGCCCTGACGAACGCCGCCCTGTGGGACGAGGTAAAAGATGTCTTGAATAAATCGGCTCTGGGGCTATCGGGCGGACAACAGCAGCGTCTCTGCATTGCCAGGGCGCTTGCCGTCAAACCCAAAGTACTGCTAATGGACGAACCTTGCTCTGCCCTTGACCCGATCGCCACGATGAAAATCGAAGACCTGATCCACGAGTTGCGGTCTGACCTCACCATTGTCATCGTCACCCACAATATGCAGCAGGCTTCTCGTGTCTCAGACTACACGGCCTTCTTTAGCACCGACGAGAGCCGCATTGGTCACATGGTTGAATTTGGCAGCACTTCGCAGATCTTTAGAGCCGCCAATGAAGCTCGGACTCGTGACTACATTGAAGGGCGATTTGGTTAGAGTTTGACGCTTTGAGGTACGGAAGTCTCCCTTGAGAATGGCAGCATTTGCACGTCATTTTGGTTTATGCTAAAAATAGTTTGCACTAGTACTTCTTTGAGGTAAACCAGGCGCAGTTTGAAAAATTGGAATAATAGCGTGGAGCGATCGCCAACTGACCCAGCCTCAGCCGACCCGATTTTGGAACAACCCTTTGATGCCAAAAGTGCCGTCAAACAGCCGTTTGTGCCCGTCATACGAGAGTTAGTGAGAGCCTATCAAGCTTTTGAAAGCTACACCGATGAAAATGTGCGACAACTGGGGCTAACTTCTCCCCAGTTCGACGTGATTGCCACACTGGGAAACACCACTGGCATGACGATGAATACCCTGGCTGAAAAGACGCTAGTGACTAAAGGTACGCTCACCGGAATTGTCGATCGCTTAGAAAAAAAAGGATTTGTTCGACGTGAGGTGCCAGAGGGCGATCGCCGTTGTTTTGTGATCGTGCTAACCCCCGAAGGGGAGCAACTGTTTGAGCAGGTTTTTCCAGCCCAAATCGCTTACATCAAACAGCGATTTGACAAGCTCGATCCGTCAGACCTGGAAGAAATTTTGGCGGCGCTAAAGAAACTGCGGAGTATTTTCTAATTTTTCTTCGTACACCAAAACACCTCTGTGCGATAGGGATGTTCAATGATGGGGCGATCGCACGTTTGGGGATGTCGCTCCAGCAATTCACGCACCCGTCGAAGAACGGTTTGCTGCATTTGAGCATCTAGTGCAGCAATAAAACTAATGGAAGCGACTCGATCGATGGCTGTGTCCAGGTCATATTGATGCACATAGGAAAAAGTTTGAGTTTTGAGCGGCGTGAATAAATCTGTTCGCTCAAATGCTGTGCGCCACTGTCCAGTCCGGTAACGGGGTACATCTCCCTCGTAGGGCGTAATAATTTCTGAGATTTGAGCCACCCAATCTGCTGACTCATCGCGAACATTCCAAAGTATCCCCAAGTGTCCACCTGGCTTTAGCACTCGATGGATTTCTGCCAGCGCAGCTTCTCCCTGAAACCAGTGAAATGCCTGAGCGACAGTGATTACATCGGCTGAACTGATGTCTAGAGGAATGGATTCGGCCGTTCCGTTGCGTATAGGCACATCCGGTAAAAGCACCTGAAATTTCTGCCGCATTCCCTCCACTGGCTCGATTGCAATGATTTGGCAACCCAAACCTTTCAACTGTCGGGTGAATTTGCCTGTCCCAGCCGCCAGATCTACAACCGTTGTGGCAGGTGCAATATTGAACGTTTGCCCTAAAAACTCGATTGCTGCGGCAGGATAACCGGGTCTGCCTCGTTCATAGGCATCAGCCCCTATCTGAAAACCCTGACGCGCCGCAGTGTGAACAAAGTTGGCAGTACTCATTTTTGCAAGTCCTAGAGCGGTTCATAGCGCTTATCAGTCTGAGATTCCCTTAATTGCTCTTAGCCCAAGAGAGAATCTATAGCAGAAAGTAGTCGTTCGACGCTGGCGTTTGGCTCCAGAAAGGAGAACAGGTGCCGAAAGCGGATTTTTCCAGATTGATCTAGAACAAACTGCGCCGAGAGAGGGGCACCGAGTGCTTGCCCAACCTGATAAGCTCTAAAAACTCGGCAAGCCGGATCGCTCAACAGCGGCATTTTTAGCTGCAAGTCGCGGATCACGATTTTGCTCTGGCGCTCGTCGGTGCTGGTAATCATCAAAACTTCTACCCCACGACTGTGAAACTGCTCGTAAGCTTCATTCATTGCCTTGATGTGAGGAAAGCAGAGAGGACAGTACTGCTTTTCGGTGAAGATACGAGTGAAAGCCAGTACAACTGGACGATTCGGTACTTCTACATCTTCGCGGCGATTGCCTGTGTAGTCGGCTAGTCTGACCTGCTGCCCAATAGTGACGTTGAGCAGTTGAAAGGGCGGAGCCAGAGTACCGATGTTGAAGTGATTGGTAGCGGGGATGGGTAGAAAGTTATTGAAAAAGCGTTTGTTGAATAAGCCGCTGAAGTCGGTGGAAGTCAGCATGAGTTGAGCCTTTCTTAACTAAACCTAATCTACAGCGGTTTTTAGCGCTTGGTATGGCTGTTGGAATAGCAAGAAGATTAAATCAGTCATTCAGGTTGGTAGTACAATTGCCCTATGACAGTACTGCTTGACTTGAACAACTGCAATATTTTGGGAATTGACCCGGCGATCGCCAGCATCGGTTTTGGCGCAATTCGGGGTAGTCAGGCATTGGAGTATGGCGTAATTACGACTCCGGCAAAAGCGCCGATGTATGAGCGCTTGAGTCAAATTCGCACTGACATTCGAGAACTATGTGATATGGTCAAGCCTGATCTGGTGGCGGTAGAGATGCCGTTTTTTGGACGGGAAAACACCAACGCGACGAAGGTAATGCGGGCGTTAGGCGTAATTGAACTGGCGCTGGGTGACTGGGGAATGACGGATTTAGTGTTTCTGCACCAGTCGCAGGTGAAAGCGGCAGTCGCCCAATATGGAGCCAGTAAGTTTGAGGTGAAGCAAGCAGTCATGCAGATTTTTGGGCTGGAGAAACCACCCTCACCCGACGATAGTGCCGATGGGTTGGCGATCGCCTTTGCTGCCCAGTGCGGCGCACGGGCAAATGTGGCTTAAGGGGGGAAGGGGGCTAGGAGCTAGGGGCTGGGGGGCTAGGGGAGCAG
>JAAUTN010000538.1 GCA_012031415.1 Leptolyngbyaceae cyanobacterium SM1_4_3
TTGGACACTCACATCCCTCCGTAAGTCAAATTGTCAAAGAAATGAGTAAGAATGGGCTAACAACGACTCGAAAAGATACTGCGGACGCGAGATTAAGTGTTGTGCAACTTTCTGATGTGGGACGACAACTCATTCCTAAGCTTGAGAAGCTATATCTTGATGTAACAGAAGCTGTTGAAGAGCTTTTGTCAGAAACACAACAGGATCTTTGGAAAGCCATTGAAGAGGTTGAATTTCTAGTTGCTCATAAAAGCTTTTTTGATCGCGTTCAAGCAGCGCGAAAGGTTCGTGAACGTCAGAATGTTGAAATCGTCGATTACTTACCCAGGTTTCACGAGGACTTTAAATGCCTTAACTGTGAGTGGATTGAGAAATATTTCAAGCTAGAAGAAACTGATCATCAATCTCTCAATTTTCCAGATGAAAAAATATTAAAATCGGGTGGACATATTTACATGGCACTGAGCAATGGAGAAGTTATTGGTACTTGTGCTTTGATCAAAGTGGATGGCAATGTCTATGAACTCGCAAAGATGGCAGTCACAGAAAAAGCACAAGGAAAAGGTGTTGGCTGGCTATTAGGGCAAGCTACTATCCAAAAAGCGCGTGAATTAGGAGCAAAAAGAATCTTCTTAGAAAGCAATACTATTTTGGAGCCTGCTATCAAACTTTATCAAAAGTTAGGGTTTCAAAGAATTGTCGGGCAGCCTTCACCGTATGAGCGTTGTAATATTCAGATGGAGCTTAAACTCGTTTAGTGTAGTGCTAAGTAGTTAGGCAAAATTAAATATATATTGCGATTGCTTCGTTCCTCTCTGCGGACAAGGTTTTGGCGTTTTCTAAATGTATAAATATTTTTGCACTACTACTTAGAAAACATAGCGCCAGCAGGCTTACAATCCGCTTGCACACCGACCGTATAGGAATGCTTGGTCGAATCCGAAAGGTCACTAGCGGCGGGTGAAGCGGGTCGTTATACGGCTCAGTTTTTAGTGCAAGCGGTACACTTCGGCTATTGCCTGAGCATATAGCGCTTCCCGTTCTGATGAAGTACATAAGGGCGGGCAAGGATGCCCACCCCACAAGAGCTTTATGAATTTAATTAGTACCTCAGTTGATTAAGAACCGCTATAGTAAAAATAAGTCAGCAAGTGCTTAAGCCGATTTCTTAATATCTATAATTGGTCAACACGTAATGTTATTCGCACGACTCGTACTCGCATAATCCAAGAGATTTTGTCTGAATGTCCGAAGATGTTGGTAAACGTGTTTATTAAATAATAGCGAGTAGTCACAACTGGATGTGTGGTAAGACTTGTTACAACTATGGGGATCATCCACTTTTGGCAGATATGCTTTTTTAGACCAACCATATAGTAAGGTTTCTGGCGCCGAATAATTATGTTTCTTCCGAAAGTGGATGCTCCCCAACTATGTAGCTCGTGCCCCATGTCCAGTATCAAATACTTAGAAAAATCCTGCGTAAGCCCGCTAAAATCATTGGTAAGGGCATTTCATCGCTTTTTATTGCTGTTATAAAACTAGGACGTGATTTAAGGCGGTTGAAATATGCTCTGAGTGCAGGATGTTTATTATCTGCCCATAAAGACCCAAATTTCAACTCATCGAACCAATTTAGAACGGCTGTCCATACCGTATCTGCTAAAGAATAGGTAGTCCCACAGAGCCAATCTGTTTGCCTTAATTGCCCTTCCAATTGTTCTAACAGTGGTTCAATTTTGGCATTGATACTTTCAATCTCTTTTGCATTTCTAATTGTGGAATTCAATTGGTTTACATGTTTCAACTTAGCTGCATATTGCTCTTTCAGTCCAGGATTTGCTTGCATGAGTTTAGGAATCAATCTCTCTTTGATTTGAACAGATCGACGCAATACAAGCCCTTCAATTCCTCGAAAGTTGCCATAAATTAGCTCTACCATCGGGAATTTATCTTGCAAATCAATCCAGTAAACTCATCTTCTCTACCAATGCAGGTTCCGCAGGAATTAATTTAGGGTGTGGAAATTGCTCATCCAGATATCGGATGATTGTGGCTGAATCGGTAATGACTTTACCATCATGAATTAAGGTTGGCACAACACCTTTGGAATTTAACTGGATATAGCTCGGTTGCAAATTCTCAAACGTTAACAGGTTGAGCGGGTGACTTTTCCACTCAAGATTTTTCTCTGCCAACACCAATTTCACTTTTTGCGAGCAGAGCGAACCTAAAGCATGGTAAAGCTCAAGCATTATATATTTCTCCTGTTAAGTGCGTGACATGATAATGATTCCTGCGGTGATTACACCCGATGCAAATAACTGATTGACCGTGAGATGTTCACCGAAAAATATGTAAGCCAAAATTGTAGTTGCCGCAATCCGAATCCCTGAAACTACCGGAACAGCAGATGATACAGGCAAATGCTGCAAAGCGATCGTAAAGAGAATAAGGTCAAAAACATAACAAGCGATAGCTCCAATAAACCAAGGAGAAGTCACGATAGTAAGTAAAGTCGGATTAGATAAAGCTAGATTTGCCTGCTTGAGTAACAGGTTGCCAGCACAAGTTCCAACCGCAGAAAGCCCTAATAACGTCCAGGCATTCCAAATCGCATGAGGCATACCATATAAATCACAACAGTTGTTATGCAAATAAATATAACAACTGTTGTGATAAGATGTCAAGATGGTCGTTGTATTTTAATTAAAAAGCAGAACTATGAGTTATGGAGATCGTCGCGTTGAAGTTGCTGACGCCGCGTGGCGGGTAATTGTCCGCGAAGGGCTAGATCGCACCAGTATGCGGGCAATTGCTACTGAACTTAGCTCTTCAACCGGAGTTGTAACCCACTACTTTCGGGATAAAGACTCACTCACCTTGTTTGCACTAGAACGAGTTTTTGAAAAGTTGTTTGAGGATATAAAAGCTTCTGTAGAGGGGCGAGAGGGAATTGAAAGGCTAGAACAGATGATTTTTGCAGCTTTGCCCTTTGAAGCCTGTGGTACTCCTGGCTGGCAAGTTTGGATCGCTTTTTTAGGATATTCAATTGGACGCCAACATTTGGTTCAAGAACATCGAAAGCGCTATGACTTTTTAAGTAAAATCATTTGTGAGGAGTTAGCTGATTTGCAAATAGCAAAGCTGATTCGAGATGATGTTGATTTAAAACTAGAAGCAAATGCACTTATAGCTCTGGTTGATGGGATTGGAACAGGAGTTGTCATCAACCCGGAGCAGTTTTCCCCAGAGCAGCAACGATATCTTGTACGGCGCCATATCAAAACTTTACTTACAACATCTTAAAGATGCTTCTACCTGGGCATGACATAAGTTCAGATTTTACCCGTTCGCGGTATAACATTTTGTAATTTACGGCAAATGGACATCAGCGCTTGTCTATATACGTTACACTGGGCAGTGTTACAGCAAGTCTAGGCTTTATTGTTATTAGGACTTACGCACTGTACAAACGAATCATCTTATGTATCAACGGAAATACGTTGTTTCAGGCTTTTATAAAGCTATTTTGTTAATTGCGTAAACGCGAAGCGGTTTGTCGTCAGACATCGCTTGGTGGGAAGCCGAAAAATCAAGGTCAAAGCGCCGAAAAGCATACCCCTTATTTTGATTTTTCTGTCAATGCGTAAGTCCTAGTTATGCCTCGTTGGTTCAACATCTCAGGCCCGTGTAAACCTGAAAAGCACTACATGCTATCGGCTACCGTTCGGTTGCCTAATTTAACGCGGTTAATTCGACAAGAAAGTTATTTTGTTATCCACTCTCTAATTTAGTTGCTCTTTTCATGGTTTCAGAAAATACAATTATACTAATAATCAGCGCAGGTTATAGAATTTTGTGCTAAGATGAAGTGGTGAAAAGAGGTTTCTTGTCATGAGTAAGAGGATCCAACTACTCGAAGCAATTGCAGCCCTGCCGGACGAGTTAGTTGACCAGGCTTTAACCTACGTGCAAAACGTTGCAAAATCCGATTCAGATTACACCGGGAATTTGCGGAGGGCGAGCGC
>JAAUTN010000539.1 GCA_012031415.1 Leptolyngbyaceae cyanobacterium SM1_4_3
AGTTAGCACATGAGTGGACGAACCAGGTCATTTACCCTGAAGTGCGGCAATATCTGGCACAGTTACCCTTAAGTTTGCGGGATGACAACCTGTGTTTTGTGCATGGCAGTCCCCATAACCAGCATGAATATCTGTTGCCAGAAGTGGATGCGTTTGTGGCAATGGAGCGAGTGCTGACGACAGGGGCCGATATTTTGTTTTGTGGCCATACCCATGTGCCGTATGTGCGATCGCTGGATGCCAGTCAAATGCAAATTCGCGTTAAATTGGCAGACAAATCGGAACAGGAAACCAGTTTTTCTGCACCGCTGAAGCGAATTGTTAATGCAGGTTCAGTCGGAGAGCCGCGTCATGGTAGACCCAATGCAACCTACGTGATTTATGACGCAAATACGGATCAGATCACGTTGCGTGAAGTGGAATATGACTATGAAAAAACCTGTGCTGCCATTATCGAAAAAGGCTTACCACCGATCTTTGCATGGCGATTAGCCAGAGGGATGGAGTTTGCCGAACGAGCCGATGACCCAACTCATGTATGTGAGCGATAACCATGAGCGAAAACCTATTTGATTTTGATCAGAATCCTAATTTACCAACGACTGATTATGACATTGCAGTACGGCAAAGTATTCCGGGCTATGAGGCAATGCTCACAATGCTGACGGCTTTATTCCAACTCTATTTGATGGATGATGCTCACATTCTTGTGGTTGGAGCAGGCGGCGGCAATGAAATCAGTGCTTTGAGTCAAACTCATTCAACCTGGCAATTCACGGGTGTTGATCCTTCTGAAAAAATGCTGGCAGTGGCTCAATCCAAGGTTGAATCTTTGAAAATTGAGGATCGTGTCACGCTACACAAGGTCGTTGTGCAAGACCTGCCGATACATCGATACAGTGCTGCGACCAGCCTACTCGTGATGCATTTTCTACCCGATGATGGCACCAAGCTGGATTACCTCAAGGCGATCGCGGTTCGTCTTCAACCCGGTAGCCCGTTTGTATTAGTAGATGCACATGGAGATAAGCAATCAGAGGTATTTAAGCGATTAGTGGACGGATGGAAGAAACGAGCACAAATGGCAGGAATGGAGTCACAGCGACTCAGCGAACTTGCTGATGGAGTGTGGCAACATATTCAATGTATTTCAGAAGAACGAACCCTGGAGTTGCTAGCTCAAGCTGGTTTCACCAAAATAACTCGTTTTTATACTGGCTTTATTTTCGCAGGTTGGTTCGCGTTTGCAGAATAGGTGACAATTTCCAAATTACAAAGGCGTATAGCATCAGATGACCTGTTGGGCAATTTTAAGTGGCATTGAAGGGAATTTAGCAGCTTACGAAGCGGTGTTGGCAGATATCAAGCGACAGCGACACCCGGTAGAAGAACTGTATATCCTGGGCGATGTGATTGCGGCAACCCCTGCAAGCGTCAAGGTGATTCAACGAATTCAGTCCCCTCGTGCCAATCAGCCTGTGCCCCAGGTGTGCCAGGGATGGTGGGAAGAACAGTTGCTGATCTTGCATGGCTTAGGACGAACTGGAGAACCTACCGAACTGATTGAGCGATATGGGATGGACATGGTTAAAACCCTGTGGGATGCGATTCCGCGAGATAGGGTGGAATGGGTGCGATCGCTCGACTTCGGTTTCTTTGAACTGGACTGTTTGTTAATTCACGGCAGCAGTGTCAGTGTCAGCGAGGAGTTAACACCAGATACGCCACCGATCCAAATGCTCGATCGCCTGATGCGAATGGATGCAAACACACTTTTTTGTGGTCGTTCGGGTTTGACGTTTCAATACGAAATTCAGCAGGGCGCGGTGACATCTAGCGTCACCACGTTAGACCAGTCAGCTTTGCCGCAAGCGATCGCTATCAAACCGCGCCAGGTGATTGGGGTGGGTAATGTGGGGCGGATGCTTGGACAAGCAACTTATACGCTCTACAATCCTGCTTCTAACAAGATTGAGTTTAGAACTGTGTGCTATGGTTCAGGAAGAGGATTTCAGGCTGCGAAAAGATAAAAAATAATCCCAGAATTTCTCTGCTCCGAATCGTTATGTCATGACCACTTCTAAGACTGTTATATTTAATCTCCATAGGCACTTCCAGCAACTTTCCCGCGAAACACAACATATTGGTAAATGTTGTAGAACAACATGATGGGAATTAAAAAACCAACAAAGATGATCATAAACACTAAAGCACTGGGCGCAGCGGCGGCTTGATAGATCGTGATTTGGGTTGGAATGATGTAGGGAAACACAATCAATCCCAATCCGATAAACGTCAACAGAAAAATGAGGATCGTCCAGATAAAAGGCGTGCGTTCTTCCTCGCGGTTGAGGCTACGCAGCAATAGCCAGACTAACAGCAACCCTAACAGTGGAATGGTCGCAAAAATATAGAGTAGCGGCGGACTAAACAAGCGTGTGCGTGCTGTTTCATAAAACACAGGTGTGGCGATCGTAATTAAAATGGCACCAATCAGCGTTGTCACAGCAGCAAGCTTGGCAGTGCGAAAGTGCGTTTTTTGCAGTTCACCTTCGGTTTTCAAAATCAAATAGGTAGAACCGATCAACACATAGCCTTGGATCAGGGTGAGTGCGACGAGGAGCGATCGCCAATCGAGCCAATCCCAGGTGGAACCGATAAAATGACCTGCCTCATCTACCGCAATGCCTTCAATCACGCTCCCCAAGGCAAAGCCCTGTCCCAGTGCGGCGAGAAAACTTCCAGATCCAAAAGCCACATTCCAAAACAGCTTGCGATTAGAATGCTCGCGAAATTCAAAGGCGACTGCCCGAAAGATCAGCCCAAAAATCATCATGAAAATCGGAATATAAAGCGCACTTAGAATGGTGCCATAGGCAAGCGGAAAGGCACCAAACAAAGCGCCACCCATCACGACTAGCCAGGTTTCATTCGCATCCCAAATGTTCCCCAGGCTCGTCATCAAAAGGCTACGGCGTTCCTCATTTGAACTTGTCAATGACAGAATTCCCACGCCTAAATCAAACCCATCCAACATGACATAGAGGAACAGGAACAGCCCCAAAATCACGAACCAGACTTGGGGTAAGAAATGCAAGAGTGCGTCCATAGTAGTGACCTATTGTTGCGCTTCGACTGGACGTTGATTGGGGACGAAGGTAGCGGGTTCTGTCTCGATCGCGGGTTGATTTTCTAGCCCTGGTACAGGTAGCTCTAGATTGGGACCGTGGCGGATAATCCGGCTACCAAAGTACAGCGTCGAGACAAACAGAATGGAGTAAACTACCGCAAACAGAGTCAGTGAAGTCAGCACATTGCTGGCGGGAAGCTGAGACGCTGCATCAGCGGTGCGAATTTGCCCGTACAGTGTCCAGGGTTGTCGCCCGACACACCTGACAATCCAGCCTGATTCAACCGCAATGTAGCCCAGCGGAGCGGCAAAAATCCAGGTGCGGAGGAACCACTTTTGCTGAGCAATTTTTTCGGGTGAGAGGTTGCCTAAGAGCCATTGCAGTATGCTCCACAGCATAAGTCCCGCCAAGAAGAAACCAATCCCACTCATAATCCGGAAAGAGTAGTAGATCAGTCCCACCATACGAGGGCGATCGCTCGGTTGCCATTCTTTTAAACCCAGAACCGGTTCAGACAGTTTCGGTTTGAATTCCAGAATGTAGCCCAGCGCATTGGGAATGGTGATTTCCCACTTATTTTTTTCGCCGCTTTCATCGGGTAATGCCAGTAAGCTCCAGTCAGCAGGCTGCCCCGCTGGTGAAGTTTCCCATTTGGCTTCCATTGCCGCCAGTTTAGTGGGCTGATAATGATAGACCTGCTCAGCACTCAGGTGTCCAATGTAGATTTGCAGAGGTGTTACAGCGATCGCGGCTGCTAACACAATTCTGAGCGATCGGGCAAAAAATGCCTCATGACGGTTGTTGAGAATATACCAGGCACTAATGCCACCAATCACAAACAGAGAGGTTTCCAGCGTGGCAAAAAACTATGTGACACACTTTTGACCATGAAGG
>JAAUTN010000540.1 GCA_012031415.1 Leptolyngbyaceae cyanobacterium SM1_4_3
ATCGCAAGACGTTGTGTTATTCCAAGTCAGTAGAAATGCTGGCGCATTCAATTCGATTGTTACTTCACTACCTCAAGTTTCACGAGGTACCCGTTCCTAACCCATCATAGACTGATTCAGCAACGCCTCAAATTTTTGATTCGCATTTGTCATGATCATCCTCGCTGCACTACCGCTGTTGCTGGGGGTTAAATTCAACGATTCGAGTAATTTGCAATCCCGCAGCTCGCATCTCGTAAATTTTGCGTTCTACCAACGGTGCGTCAGCTCCCAGAGGCGATCGCGGCACCTCCACTGCTTGCAAGGTAAATGTGCGATTGAAGGGAATTCGCTCATCTCTACCCGTGGTGCGATCGATCAGCACGCGTGTCGCTACTAAATCCACTTCCCATTCTCCAGGTCGAATTTCTCGCGGTTCTGACAGGTAGGAAATAATCGTCGTGCTACGAATCTGCCCTGAGAAAAATGCAGGCGGAACCAACTCTGCAATCTTGGGCAGCGATGCCTTTGCAAACTCTGATTCCATCAGGAGAGAAGCAAACCAGGTATTCGTCGGAATGCGTTTGTTATTGCCAACGCGAATTCCTTGATCGGGTTCATCCGTGCCAGGGAGTTTGTCATCCCAATTAAAGGTCAGCGTCGTCCAATCACTCACAACTTTTTGAATCACCGACGGGTAGCGCCAATTCCACTCCTGCTCTGAAACATAAATCGTTTCACCATTCACCAATTGAGCAAAGGTTGTCTTTCTTTCGGCAATTCGGTTCACTCGAAAAGCAGTGAATAAGGTCAAAACAAAAATCAAGCTGTTGAAGGCAGTCAGGCAAATGAAACACACTGCCAGCAAATTCTTTGCCTCAGGTAGAAGTGGAGCTTGAAGTCGTTTAATCTGCATAACTACCCTCGTCGTATCAGCGCGATACTCGTGACTGTGCCGATCGCATTACTAAAAATGTCAATTAGGCTTTTTACGTTGGATGAAATACCGTTGTAGAGTGCAAAGCCTCCACCACCTGCTACTAGGACTGCTAGCCCTGGTGCAAAAATGCTGAGGAAAAAGAGAAACGCCACATCCGACACCAATTCTGCTCCAGACTTCACCAGCACCACGGCGGTTAATCCGACCACAATGTTGTAACCCAGTTGAATTCCAAACAACGTGATAAATCCGGTGAGCCATGCCCAGATCGGACGACCTTGCAGAGGGAGAAGCGAGAGTCCAATGGCGATCGGTGCGAACAATGCGGTCAACAGTAGTGCCGCTTCTAGAATATTGACGAATCCCCATTGCAAAGCGTAGAGAATAAACCGGATGATGGGAATCGCGGTATCTCGGAAGACGCTACCAGGGTCAGTTGTTAATCGCACGGCTGTGCTGATTTGACCAGGCAATGACGCATTCCATAACGCCTGACCAAAGGCACGTAACGGCTCCAGGGGCGATCGCGCTGCCGCTCTGCTTCAGCCACGATCGCTTGTGCCTGCTCTTGTTTTGAGTTCCAGCATTCCACCAGTTCAGTGCCAACCTTACCCTGACATTCGCTGTAAAGACTTTCAAGCTGCTGTTTGGCAATTCCAGTGATCGTCACATTGGAGATAGCACCCCGAAAAGTCAATTCACCCACCTGAAGTTGCAATACATTCTGCACCTGCGTATAGGAAAAGCCCCGGATAAACTTGATTGTGCCTGCCAGGACATTGCCATTCGCACCCAGGAAAATCATAATTACCAACGGCCAGACGAAGATTGAGGCTAGCTCTGACCAGGACTGCTTATCGATAATGTCTTTACCCGTAGTCATCGCAATAAACAGAATGCTGGCAGCTCCCAGGGTAATGCCCAATTGAATCAGCCCAATCCAAAGTCCAGATGCAAGCGGGTCTAGCGTTACTAGCCAGACCGTGTTCCAGGACTCCACCGTGGCACGGGACAATTCCAGCGAACTGGTGATAATGTCCAGGGCATCGGATTCTCCGCCTGTAGTTGGAAAGGATTGAGCAATCAGGGGCATCATGAGCATTAGCCGTCAAACCATTAAAGACATCACGATTGTTTCGAGGTGGGCTATTGATCAGAACCCAGCGTCACTCCACCCGGCATCATCAACAAACCACCTTGCTGACTGGCTGCATTGCCTGCGGAAATATTTTTGCGGCGATCAGCAGTGGTAATCGCTGATAGTTCACGGGCAGTTTGAGCCGACAATGTATTGCCGATCGCCCGATCGACCCGTGCTTGCTGTGCCTCTTGCAGCACCCGCTCATTCACCTGACTGTTAAGTGCAGTCTGTTGGGAAAGGTTTTGCATAATCCGTTGAGTCACGTCCAAACCCTGGGATTCCTCACCCAAACGCACACTTTCCTGCGTGTTCTGCTGCGTTGCTTGCCGTACTTGAGCCATCTGGGTTTGTGCTGCCTGACTCAAGGTGGACTGATCCGCTACGCCTGTAGCTGTGGCTCTAGCAGCATATTTGCTCAGATCCTCGCGAATGCCATAAGAACTGCGCCCATTAGTCTTATTCTCTAAAGTCTCAGACAGAACTGCACCCGGATCGCGGCTGGCTGAACCACCCATAATTTGACTCCAGAGCTGAGATAGATCTGGAACCTGAAACGCACCCAGAGTCGATTGAATTAAATTGTTAACCGGACTCAGTAAATCGTTTTGCACAAAGTTTTGCATATCTCCCAAGAAATCATTGATTTGATTACCTGTATTCGATACGTAGACATTGCTGCCGTTAACCTGATCACGAATTGCTGCCTCAACCGGGTCTTTGCCCGTATCTTGAGTGCGTGCAAATGCCGGACTATTTACAGACCCAACACCTACGACTAGAAACAGCATCATGAGTCGAATTGTCATCCACTTGAGTCGCATAGTTTATACCTCCTTAACGTGCAATAAGTGAGCGTTGATCATGTTCAGCAGGGTCACTGGGATAATCCTTCTGTTGAGGCGATCGCTCCGATTTCTCTACAGATAAACCCTGCCCGATATGACTAAACCCTTTACCTTCCCGCAAAGCCGGAATATATTCATCTGCAAACGCTTTCAACCCTAGTAGCCTGCCTTTGGAAGTGGGAGGATACTGTGCCATAACCCGATCGCGCGCCTCGCGTTCATCCTGATTGTTAGCAACGCTGGCAAGCATTAATTCACCGGGGTAGAAACGAGTCCTCCAGAAGCGACCACCCAGTTCTAGTAACCAGCAAGAGTAGAGATCACTGCTACGAGGCAAAAAAGCTTCTGTAGCATTCTGACTGATGATGTTAGGGGGGTAGCCAAGATACCGTTGAAAAGAGTTAATCCCACTGCTGGTAATGCGCCCAGTAATTCGGTAATTAATGTTCTGCATAACTTGCGAACCGGCTGAACACTCACAAATGGTGTCTGGATCTTGAGAGAGCAACAGCACGGCAATACCGTCTTTACGTCCCGTCGCGCAGGTTTCTCCGACAATCTGAGCAAATCCATCTCTGCGAAGCAAGACCGATAGCTCATCGCCAATGAATAAACTGCGCGGATGGGAAAGTGCATTGCGGATACAAGCAGCATGAGCGTTGATTGCCATCAGATAAGCATCCTGCTCATTGGTCAAACCGCTGAGGGCGAAGAATTTGATCGCAGGTTCAGGCGAAAAAGTACTCGGACGGGCGATCGCCTTACCCAAGCGTGAAGCCAGCAACGCACTCACCTGGCTCTGAATCTGGTTAAGCGAGTGTCGATCCAAATCCTCAAACGAGCGGAGATTTAACCGTTCACGGGTACAGAATTTGATAAAGTCTGGCAAGGTTGGGATCTGTTGCCATTCCGGCGATCGCCAACCCATTTCAAATGCACGGTTGTAGCGAGTGATAATTTCTGGGTCTCGCAGAAAGACATCCAGCGCTCTGATCAGCAATGCATCTACCGTTGTGCCAAATGAGGATTATGGATTTTTCCCATTGCGATCGCACTCAACGCACGGCGAATAAAGTCCTCCAGGACTCCATGCGGCGATCTCGCTCCAACTATCAAGCG
>JAAUTN010000115.1 GCA_012031415.1 Leptolyngbyaceae cyanobacterium SM1_4_3
TTCTCGCAGCAGCAGGGAGCCAATGTGGGCTGAGCCAACTTCTCCTGGCTGGCGCTTATTCAAAACCTGCTGCAAGCCTGCATCATCAGCCAGATACACCTTTGCGCCTGGGTCAGGCGTTTGCGAGGGTTCATAAAGCCCAGCGACCGATGAAAATAACCGATTACATCTACGGTGACTTCGTAGATTTCGGGGCTGGGGTGAGTAAAACCAACCAGGGCAGCGATCGCCTCCGGGCTAATCTCAGTATCCGCAAAAATTCGATCGGGCAAATGGTCAATCAAACAGCGAGCCGAGATTTTACCTAAGATCTGGAGCGGCATCTCAGAGTTAGTCGCTGCGGGCACTTCATAGTAAACAAACTCACCAATCTTAACGTGACGGTTATTTGCCGTAATAAAAACATACTGATTTCCGTCTTCTCCCGGCCCTTTCACGGTGCCGATTGCCTGCGCTGAAGCGAGTGCCACTGGTGCTGAAGTCATAGATAAAACGTAGAGGGAGTAAAGCCCTTTTCTAGTCGGTTATAGCAGGTATTCGCCTGAGTCGGGGTGAGTAAACTTTGTCTTGCAAATTTTTCCTAACTCTGCAAGACAACGCATAACTGGTGCAAGCCCGGATGAATCTCAGAATATTCCTATATAGATTTTGAAGATGTTGAACAAGATTTGGTGAATCGTAGAGGAATCACGGATACTGTAAGGCTTTCAAAGCGTGTAATCTGAAGCAAATCGAGATCGCTCTGGATCAGCGTAAACAAATTATTCAGATCAGATGCGGCAAAAACTGGCTCAAATTCTTTTGACAAGCGATACTGGTCAGTCGGCTCTGTTGGAGTTGATTAAGGTTATCGGGGAAACGTTTTCGGCAGACTATTGTGCGATCGCCCTTGAAACGCCTGATCAAGCTATCAACCAGACCGTTTGCTGGACTCCGCAGGGTCAAGCTAGTTTCTACCGCTATCAACCCGTCCCATTCACTGCTTTGAGAAAACAGATATTTCAAGAAATATCTGATTATCCTCAGCCTGTTGCATTCACTGATATTCAACCTGGTCTTCCTGATCACCCAATTCCCCCTGAACTTCAGAAGATTAAAGCAGTCCTGGCTCAAAAAACTCATTTTCAGGGGCGAACCAATGGAGTCATTATGGTGATGCGATCGCAACCTCATCAATGGACACAGGAAGAGATGCAGCGACTCGAAACCGCTTCCGATCAAGTGGCGATCGCCATCTCCCAAACTCAACTTGAACGCCAGGTGCAACAGCAGGTTCGGTATCAGGCATTTACCGACCAGCTAACCAAAGCCATTCGGAACGCCTGGGATTTATACGAAATCTTTCAGCTTGCAACAGCAAGACTGGTGACAGCACTACAGGTTAGTCGGGGCACCGTTCTGCTGCTCAAGTATTCCGATCGCCCCCTCAAAAGCCGCACTTCGCAAATTCCCAAAGCCAAAATAACGGTTGTTTGTGAGTCACCTAGAGCCTGCGACCGACTTAATCCAGCCACTCACATCCCTGAACCAACTATCGGACTGGCAACAGGCACCTGGCTCAATACATCCTTTACGCTCTCTGACTGTCAGCTTTGTCAGCAGGCATTTACTAACGGCACAGAACCCGTTGTCATTCCTAACTTCGCTGATGCTTTATCTTCTCCTACTCCTGCTAACTCTATTTCTACTGCCACAAACATTGCCCCACTTCTTAATCCAGAAGCAATGCCTGCCCTAGTTCTGATGCCGCTAGAAAATCAAGGCACCGTGTTAGGGTATCTGGCTTTACAGCACTTACAGTCTTGTCCCTGGCAGCCAGAGGATATTGCCTTTGTCAAGCTAGTCGCAGCGCAACTTAGTACGGCAATCATCCAGGCTCGGACGCTTCGACAAGTACAGGCATTAGTCGAAGAACGTACTACTCAACTTCAGCGAAGCCTAGAAGTACAGGCAAAACTTTATGAAAAAACCCGTCAACAAGTTAAGCAACTGCGCCGATTACATCAAATTCGAGAAGAATTTCTAAGTACAGTCAGTCACGAATTACGAACTCCCCTAACCAGCATGACTTTGGCCATCCGGATGTTGCGTCAGGCAGATTTATCACCAGAACGTCAGGCTAAATACCTGGATATTTTGGAACAGCAGTGCGCTCAAGAAACAAACTTGATTAACGACTTACTGGCATTACAAAAACTGGAATCGAACTCAACGCCTGTCCAGCCCCAAAGAACCGATTTCAGAGATCTTATTCAAGATCTGGCTCAATCTTTTAGGGCTAATTTGACCAGTAAAAACCTAACTTTAGTGGTAAATCTACCTTCCCAGCCTTTGCCCGTTCACACCGACCCCGCTAGCCTCAATCGCATCCTGGTAGAACTGCTCACGAATGCCGAAAAATATGCAGACTATGGCAGTTCTATTCACCTGAGCGCATACCGTGAATTGAGCTACCCAGAGAACCAGTTGATCCTGAAGCTCAGTAATGTTGGAGCCGCAATTTCTCCAGAAGAATTGCCGTTCATCTTCGATAAGTTTCGGCGTGGACAGGGAGTTACGCAAAAGGCTGTCCAGGGAACTGGGCTAGGACTCGCTCTTGCTAAAGGTTTGGCAGAACACCTCAACGGAACGATCGCTGTTTCTAGCCGTCCCCTAGAGCAGAACCAGTCCTGGGAAACTTGCTTCACGCTAACTCTGCCTTTAGTTCATGGTAACTCTACCTACTCTGACCTTGACAGAACTCCAAGCTAGTTGAGAAATTGGGCATAGATATCTAATGGAAACCGTTAACCCTCAGTTCATTACTCCTCAATTCCCTGTTTACCCTGAAGCCGATCGCTCGGAGTTACCCGTGACTGACCTGTACAACCTGAATTTAGAGCCTGACCCCTTGACATCTCAAGATGCGGCAGATTCAGGGCTGGTTGATGCTGACTTCACTTGTGAACCAGCCCTATTGAAGGATGTGAAGATTGAGACTGAGCGGCTAGAGGGTCGGCAGCGTCGAATTTCTGCTAGAGTTCAGATTCCTTGCCCAGTAGAGCAGGTTTGGCAAATTCTCACAGACTACGAAAAGCTTGCAGACTTCATTCCAAGCCTGTCTAAGAGCAGACAAATTCCTCATCCGCAGGGCGGCATTCGGTTAGAGCAGGTGGGAACTCAGTGTTTGCTAAACTTCAAGTTTTGTGCGCGTGTAGTTCTAGACATGGCTGAGAGTTTTCCTCAACGGCTTGACTTCAAGATGGTCGAAGGAGACTTTAAATCGTTTTCTGGCAGTTGGCAGCTTCAGCCTGTTTCGATAGGGAACCAGCCTGGAACAGAGCTTTGTTACAGCGTCCTAGTGATGCCACGTATGGCAATACCTGTAGGGATGCTTGAGCGTCGCCTCAGCACCAATCTGGCGGTAAATTTGGTTGCGATTCGTGAACGGGCTAATGAACTGTTTGGTTTATCATGACGCGATCGCTCCATTCTTTCAGTAAATTGCAGCGCGAAGTTCTAATTGCCTGGTTGTTCCTGGTTCCAGCCCTGATTCTGCTAAGTATATTTTTACTCGGACCAATCGCCTACCTGATCTATCTCAGCTTTACTTCAGGCAGCTTCACCCGCGCAGGAATTCAGTGGATTGGGCTGAGAAACTACTGGCGGCTGTTGCTCACCCCAGATTTTTGGCAAGTCATCGGTAATACTGTCTATTTCACCCTGGCAACTGTGATTCCCAGTTTGGTGATTCCCTTAGGTTTGGCGGTGTTGCTCAATCGCGCTTTGGCGCTGAGAGGGCTACTGCGAACTGCGTATTTTATTCCTTCGATTACTTCTCTGGTTGCAGTAGGGCTTGGGTTTCGCTGGCTGTTTCAAACCGATGGCCCGGTGAATGCGTTGTTAGATACTGCGGGAATCGAGCCAATTCCCTGGTTGGGCAGCGTCACCTGGGCAATGCCTGTGTTGATTCTACTGAGCGTTTGGAAGCAGTTGGGCTTTAACATGGTGGTGTTTTTGGCGGGGCTGCAAGCGATTCCTGCTAACCGCTATGAGGCGGCTGAGTTGGATGGGGCAAATGCCTGGCAGCAGTTCTGGCATATCACACTACCAGGGTTGCGTCCAACGCTAGTTTTTGCGACAGTGACGACCGCAATTTTTACGCTTCGCAGCTTTGAGCAACCTTACGTGATCACGGGGGGCGGCCCGCTAAACTCAACAAACTTACTAGTTTTCTACATCTATAATCAGGCATTTGCTCAGTTTGACTTTGGCTATGCTGCCGCTGCTGCTACAGTGCTGTTGATGGTAACGTTAGTGTTTGTTTACTTACAGCTCCGAATTTTAGGAGATGAAAATTAAGCAGGACGATCGTCTTACAGATGGGCTGTGGCTCGTAGGACTTTTTGCAGCAGCGGGTTTACTGTATTTCATTAATTTGGGCGGGTTACCGCTGCGAGATTGGGATGAGGGGCTGGTCGCGCAGGTGGCGCGGGAAATTTGGCGATCGCCCCCCCTTCCTTAGTCTGGCTCTATCCCACTTACTGGGGCGAACCGTATCTGAATAAGCCGCCACTGATGCATCTGCTGGTTGCGGGAAGTTATGCGATCGCTGGCGTTAGCGAATGGTCAGCCAGACTGCCAGGAGCCTCTCTCACAGCTATTTCGGTGCCGCTGCTGTATAGCATTGGACGGGAAGCTTTTGGACAGCGAACTCCGGCTGTTTTTGCGGCACTGGTCTACCTGACGTTTTTGCCTGTGGTGCGAAATGGACGGTTGGCCATGCTGGATGGAGCCGTGCTATGTTTCATGCTGCTGATGGTCTGGTGTTTGCTGCGATCGCGCCGAGATAGCCGCTACGCACTGGGAATCGGTATCGGATTTGGCTTGATTTGCCTGACCAAAGGCGTGATGCTAGGGTTGCTGCTGGGGGCGATCGCCCTACTCTTTCTACTGTGGGACACTCCCCGATTAATTGCCCTACCTTACCTGTGGGCTGGTGTAGCGATCGGAAGTTTGCCCGCTGCCTTCTGGTATGGAGCGCAATGGCTGCACTATGGGCAGCAATTTCTCGGAGTGAGCGTGGTTGACCAGTCTTTTCGGCGCATCTGGACACCCGTAGAAAACCATGCCGGGCCGCCCTGGTACTATGTTTTAGAACTGCTTAAATATGGCTTTCCCTGGCTGCTGTTCTTGCCGCTAGCGTTCAAGCGAGTTTGGCAGAACCGAACCTTGAGTTGGGCAAAACTCGTTCTAGTTTGGAGCGGAATTTACCTGACAGCAATTTCCCTGATGGCGACCAAGTTGCCCTGGTATATTTTGCCGCTCTATCCGGCTCTGGCGCTTGCCGTTGGCGCTCAGCTTACCCAATTTTGGGAAAGTCGGTGGATTGATATGAAGCAGTACTACACTCCGACCTATTCCCGCAGTTGGGTTGGAATCTTTGCCTTCTTTGCGGTGGTGGGTTGGGGCGGCAGTCTTTATTTTGCTAAATTTAGCCCTGAACCTGAGCCGGACTTAGAGCTAATCTTGGCATCAGTGGGAATTTCCATGACCGCAGTTGCAGTTCTGGTTGCAAGACAAAATCCACAGTTTCTCTCTGTTTTAATCTGGGGAAGCTACCTGTCGCTGCTGTTGCTGATGACTTCTGAACACTGGGTCTGGGAATTAGCTGAGGCATATCCGGTGAAACCTGTGGCTGAAATTGTGCGACAGGGCGTTCCACCAAATCAGCGGGTCTATACGTCTTATCTTTACAGTCGCCCGTCTTTAAATTTCTATAGCGATCGCCAGGTGATTCCCGCTTCCCCAGAACGACTTCTAGAACTTTGGAGCAGCAGTCCCCAGCCTTACTTTTTGCTTGACTCCAAGCCCCTAAAAGCTCTCGAACTTCAGCCCCAAACTATTCTTGACGTATCTGAAGGGACAGAAACCTGGATCTTGATTACCAGAGACAATTAAAGCTAAGGGACTTGCATAAAAATAAAGTCCCATTTTTCAAGGCGCGGCGGAGCCGCGCCCTGAAAAAATGGGATCTTAAATAAACGTAGATCCCTAAGGTTTCTAGAAATCTGGTTAGACATTGCCTCAACGGTAACGAGCGGTACATAAATAGTCATCCTTAATGGTCATTGTCGATACCACAGTGGGCTATCCTATCAGCGTTAATCAAATAAGTTGGGCGATCGCTAAACCTTTTTAGGGTATTTCAGTGCTGAGAGCTATGGTAGTCAATGCTTGTGTTGAGATTCCGGTGATTGATTTTTCGCCTTTCCTTACAAACGACGTGGAGGGAAAGCAGCGCGTCGCTCAGGAGATTTACCATGCCTGTCATCAGGTTGGCTTCCTGTACCTGACCCATCACGGCATTTCGCAAGGGGCGATCGCCCACATCTTCGACCAAACGCGCCAATTTTTTGCTCTGCCGGATGAAGAAAAGCAGGCGATCGCCTGGTCAAACGAGACGAGCAATCGCGGCTACGTCGGCGTAGAGCGAGAACGCCTGGACGAGACAAAGCCCGGCGATTTGAAAGAAGCGTTTAATGTTGGCAAAGAAGTGTCAGCCGAAGAGATTAAGTCTGCGAATCTGGCTCTGGTGTTAAATCAGTGGCCGGCTGGGCGGGAAGCATTTCGGCAGACGGTGATGGAGTTTTTTGAGGTTTGTACGGAAGCGGCTCATCGGGTATTTCGGGCATTTGCAATCGCCCTTCAGATGCCAGAATCTTTCATTGCCGACAAACATCAGGCTCACAACTATACCCTCCGCCTCCTGCACTATCCACCGCTAGCCAATCTGCCAAAGCCAGGGCAAATTCGGGCTGGGGCGCATTCTGACTACGGGACGCTGACGCTGCTGTTTCAGGATGATGTCGGTGGTTTAGAGGTGCAAACGAGCGCAGGCGAATGGATCTCCGCTCCCTCAATACCTGACGCAATTTTGATTAACACTGGGGATTTGACCAGCGCTGGAGCAATGATGTATTTCGCTCGACCAAGCATCGAGTGGCACTACCCCAGGGGGAGAATGTGGGACGCGATCGCTACTCCATCGCCTTCTTCTGTCAACCCGATGCCGAAGCTGAAATCGTCTGCCTGCCCAGTTGCCAGTCCCCCGACAATCCACCCCGCTACCCACCTGTCACTTCCGGTGAATACCTGCTCAGCCGCCTCCAGGCAACTTACTGAGCAATGGAACGAATTTAGGCTTTACAACATTTCCATAGGTTCAGGGCTTTTACCACTCCATCTATCACTCAATCAACTATCTAGAATGACTACACCGTTTACATTTCGTCGGTTTCTGCCAACGCTGTTGAGTTTCTCACTGTCCATGCCCCTGCTGATGCTGGCTGCCTGTGGTCAAAGCACAACTTCCAGCGACACCGATTCCGAGGCAACAAACACCGCTGAAACAGAAGATTCAGCCAATGCTCCTAGAATGGCACTGGTGCTAAGTGGCTCCTCAACGGATCAATCCTGGGATCAGGCTGCCTTTGAAGCGGGTGAAAGGTTAGAAGAACAGGGCGTTGAAGTAGCGGTATCGGAGGCGGTTGATCCGGCGAATGTCGCTGCCGTTTTGCGCCAGTATGCGGAACAGGAGTATGACCTGATTGTGGCGCATTCGTTTAGCTATCAAGATGCTGTCTTTGAAGTAGCGGAAGAGTTCCCAGAGGTAAATTTTGCCTGGGCAGGCGGCATTGGCGAAACCGCAGAAAACGTAGCGGACTACGACCAGCCTTTTTATCAAGGCGCATACCTGATTGGGCTGGTGGCGGCTGAGTTAAGTGAAACAGGTCAACTCGGCGCGTTGTATGGCTATGACATTCCCGTTTGTCATGCAATGGGTGAGGCGATGTTAGCTGGCGCTCAGCAGGTGCGCCCAGATGCTACCCTGATCAGTGCAGCAGTAGGCGATTGGTATGACGTTGCCAAAGCTAAGGAGGCAGCACTCTCTCAAGCCGAAACTGGGGTAGATTTCTGGATTGGCTGTGGGCAGGGGCCAACGCTGGGACAGATTGAAGCAGCAAAGGAGTCAGGCGGGTACGCCACAGGCTATGTCGGTGATATGTCGTCTCTGGGTCCTGAGGTAGTTGCATCTAATCTAATTTGGAATATGGAGCCGCTGTTTCAGCAAATGCTGGACGATACGGCTGCGGGTACGTTTGCCGATCAGTTCTACAATTTGGCGATTCCAGAAGGGGTAATTCAAGTTGAGGTGTCACCTGCGTTTCAGGATGAGGTCGGGGAGGAAGTGCTGAAATCGGTGGAAGAGACAAAGGAGCAAATTGCAGCAGGCGAATTAGAAGTGCCATTTGTGCCCAATTGAGCATCTGAATTGCATTGATGAATGATTCACCATCACAATCTGCCTCTCTACCTGCGATCGCCATGCGGGGCATCACCAAGCGGTTTCCGGGGGTGGTGGCAAATCAGCAGGTCGATTTTGTCGTGCAGGCGGGGGAGATTCATGCGCTGCTGGGGGAGAATGGGGCGGGAAAAACCACGCTGATGAATATCCTCTGTGGGCTATACGAACCGGATGAGGGGGAAATTTGGCTGCGGGGTCAGCGAATGCGGTTTCAGCGTCCAGCCGATGCGATCGCCGCTGGCATTGGCATGGTGCATCAGCACTTTATGCTGGTGGAGCGGTTTACCGTTGCTGAGAATATCGCACTGGGGCAAACCGGACGGGGCTGGCAAGACAATTCACGCACGCTGCATCAGCGGCTTAAAACGCTGTCGGCTCACTATGGCTTAGGAATTGATCCGGCGGCACCCGTTTGGCAACTGTCTATTGGAGAACGACAGCGAGTCGAAATTCTCAAAGCGCTCGATCGCCAGGTTGATGTGCTGATTTTGGATGAGCCAACGGCAGTCCTGACTCCGCAGGAAACAGCAGGGCTGATGACGATTCTGCGAGAGTTGGCAGTTCAAGGAACCGCGATTATTTTCATTAGCCATAAGCTGAACGAGGTGTTGGCACTGTGCGATCGCATCACTGTGTTGCGAGATGGTCAGCGCGTCGGATCTGTCCCCGTTGCAGACTGTGATGCCTACTACCTGACTGAGCTAATGGTGGGGCGAGAGGTCAATCTAGACCGTCTCGATCGGGCTGCTGTAGAAGTTATAGATCGTTCTCCCCTGCTGTCTCTGGAGCAAGTTTCTGCTGTGGGGCATCACCGCTTACCCGTTCTGCGAAATATTAATCTCCAGATTTATCCGGGAGAAATTGTTGGCATCGCTGGAGTCGATGGGAACGGGCAGCAAGAACTGGAGGAAGCAATTATTGGGCTGCGATCGCTAACTCACGGACAAATTCACCGCAACGGTACGCTGGCTCACATTCCCTCTGACCGCTACAGCATGGGCTTAATCTCCGAGTTTTCGGTGACAGAAAATTTGCTGCTGCGCGACATCGATCGCCCCCCTTTCAGCCACAAAGGAGTCTTGCGTCCGGCTCAGATGGTGAAACAGGCGATCGCCCTGGTGCAGCAATATCTGATTCGCACGCCTTCAGTTCACACGCCTAGCGCCATCCTTTCGGGTGGCAATGCTCAAAAGGTAATTATTGCCCGCGAACTATGTCGTAACCATCCGATTATTCTCGCGGCTCAACCGACACGAGGGCTAGATGTGGGAGCGATGGAGTATGTTCACGCTCAGTTAATGGCTCAACGAGATGCAGGAGCAGCAATTCTGTTAATTTCGACAGAACTGGATGAAATTTTGCGGCTGTGCGATCGCATTGCCGTCCTCTATGAAGGTCAGATTGTTGGTTTGCTGAATGCAGCGACAGCAGATGTCAATCATCTGGGGCTACTGATGGCGGGTAAGACCCAAGTTACTGATGCCCCTCAAACAAGTACTCAGATCTGCGACTTCTCAAAGAAGTCGCAGATCTTAAGCCCGTAGCAGGATGAACTTATGTCTTCTAATTCTGTTGCATCTAAACCAGCTAAGTCTTTCCCGGTTCAATGGTTGAAGTCTTTGGCTCCAGGGCTGGGAATTCTCGTTGCCCTGGTGCTTAGCAGCGTTTTGCTGGCGCTGAGTGGAGCTAACCCGCTGCAAGCCTATCAGGAATTGCTGCTTGGAGCCTTTGGAGGGACACGTCAGCTAACCGAAACGCTGCTCAAGACTACACCTATTTTGATTATTGCGCTGGGGTTGGCGATCGCCTTCAAAGCACGAGTTTGGAACATTGGCGCAGAAGGTCAGTATCACATTGGGGCCTTACTGGGCGGCTGGGTTGCCCTGACATTCTCAGCGCTGCCTTCGATGTTGCTGATTCCTCTGATGCTAGTTGCAGGTGGGCTGGGCGGTTTTCTTTGGAGCGGCTTGGCAGGGCTACTGCATCTAAAGCGCGGAGTCAACCTGATCATCTGCACCCTGATGCTGAACTACATTGGCATTCTGTTGGTGCAGTATGCCGCACGGGTGCCACTGCGCGATCCCAACGGGTTTCTGCCCGAATCGGCTAAGTTCGTTGTGGCGGCACGGCTGCCCCGTTTAGGAGATAGTCGGCTGCACATCGGCGTTTTGCTGGCATTTGTGCTGGTGGGTATCGCCTACGTGCTGTTATGGCGCACCACACTGGGCTTTCAGTTGCGGGCAGTGGGGGCAAAACTCAGCGTAGCAAAATGGATTGGCATTAAAACCGGACAGAGCATTCTCACTGCCCTGCTGATTAGCGGCACTCTGGCAGGGTTGGCAGGCGTGATCGAAGTCAGCGCCACCTACACTCGGTTAAACCCAGCATTTCTGATGGTTACGGCTTCACGGGTATTTTAGTAGCGCTATTAGGGCAACTGCATCCTGTTAGCGTATGTGTCGCAGCCGTGCTGTTTTCTGCCCTGGAGGTGGGCGCACAGGGCTTAAACGTGTCTCTGCAAATTCCAGCAGCGATCGCTGGCGTACTACAGGCACTCCTTGTGCTAGGTGTACTGGCTGGACAGGCGATCGCCCAACGAGAACCCGGTGTTTAGCGGCGATCGCTCATCAAATTCCGCAACTTAAGGATCGCGGATTAAATAACCTGTAGGGTGTGTCTCACCTGCCTGGACGGGCAAGATGCCCATCCCACAAAAGGTACAGCCTATTTAATTTCCAATCCTTACCCCCTCCCTCTCCCCCCTCCTCTGTCTTTCCGCCCTGCTCCTTTGTCTTTCCGCCCTGCTCCTTTATCTTTCTGCCCTCCGCCCTCTGCCCTGCTCCTCCGTCCCCTCCTATGCCCTGGAATCAAATCCTAACAGCCCCCTTCCTCATCGCCATTCTCACCGCCGGAATTCGGCTTGCTGTACCCGTACTGCTGGCCGTTTTAGGTGAAATCATCACTCAGCTATCCGGTGTGATCAATCTGGGTTTAGAAGGCGTGATGCTCGTCGGCGGACTGGCTGGATTTGCTACCACCTACACACTGCAACAGACAGCAGGACTGACAGAACTGGCAGTCTGGATAGGTTTACTGGCAGGACTGCTAGCCGGGATGCTGATGGGGCTAGTGATGGCAATTCTCTCCATTACCTGTCGCACCGATCAGGTCGTTGCTGGAATTACGCTAGTTCTCCTGGGACAAAGCCTGACCACCTACTTGTATCGGGAGTATCCCGACTTAGGCAAAGCTCGTGTGGTTGGGCTATCTAGTCTGCCAATTCCAGAACTTTCCAGAATTCCAGTGCTAGGTGACGTACTGTTCAATCACAGCCTGGTAGTTTACTTGAGTGGGCTGTTGGTGTTGCTTTGCTGGGTTTTACTGTATCGCACCCGCTGGGGACTTCAGATTCGCGCCACTGGAGAGCATCCAGTCGTTGTAGACACTTCTGGGCTAAGTGTCACGACCATTCGCTATCTTTGCACTCTAGCTGGATCTGCTCTGGCGGGGTTGGGTGGGGCCGTGTTGACGGTGATGCAGCTCAACTTGTTTATTGAAGGAGTGACGGCTGGAAGGGGGTGGATTGCGATCGCCCTGGTATTCTTCTCCCGCTGGCAGCCCGGACTGGCACTCTTCGGCGCACTGCTATTTGGCATCGCCGACGCAATTCAATTCCGAATTCAAGCATTGGGGTCAGAAACCCTGCCCTACGAATTTTTGCTAATGCTCCCCTACCTGCTGACGCTGCTGGTGTTGGTCAGTCGCCGTATCCGAGACCAAACCCCAACGGCACTGGGAACTCCCTATATTCAGGGCAAACGGTAAACGGAGATTTGCCCATCCGGTGGGAGAACTTTTTAACTCTCCGTCCCCAAAATTTATGGTTAAACGTCGGCTCAGCAACCATCTTGGACAGGAATTGCTGACACTAGATTAGGAGGAATGGTAAGCTAAAGCGCACTAATGCTTACTCTCCCGTCCATGAATTTTTCTCGATAATGATCTGGCAAAAAGCTTTCAAGTCGCCTCAACTCCGGTTTTTGGTCGGCATTGCCGTACTTTTCTGGGGAGTATGCTGCATCTTGGTGTTGCACAGATACTACAATTTTTCCTTAACTTACATTTCCTTTGATCAAGGAATCTTTAACCAAGTTTTTTGGAATAGTTTGCACGGTCGGCTATTTGAGAGTTCCTTATCGTCTACCGAGTCGGCAAGCGTGATGCAGGGTGACGTGCCGGATGTGTCTTATCGTCGTCTGGGACAGCATTTCACCCCTGCGCTGCTGCTGTGGCTACCCTTTTATGCCATTTTCCAGTCACCTGCTGGCTTGTCCATTTTGCAAGTGACGCTGGTTACAGCAGCAGGATTTATGCTGTATGCGCTGGCAAGACATCACCTTTCGCCTCAGCTATCGAGTCTGATCGTGATGAGTTACTTTGGCGCGATCGCCGTTATTGGTCCCACTGTCGCCAATTTTCACGATATTTGTCAGGTTCCACTTTATAGTTTTGGATTGTTCCTGGCACTAGAAAAACGTAAATGGTGGATAGTTGGCGTTCTGGCAATCTTGCTTCTATTAGTTCGGGAAGACAGCGGTATAGTTTTGTTCAGCATCGGCTTTTACCTGGCGATCAGCCGTCGCCATCTCCGCATTGGGATTGGATTGTGTCTATTAAGCTTGGCTTACCTCCTGATCGTCACCAATCTGATCATGCCGCTATTTTCTCAGGACATCTCCCAGCGGTTTATGGTGGAACAGTTTGGGCAATTCGTTGATAACGAAGAAGCTTCAACACTAGATGTGCTGTGGGCGATCGCTCGTAATCCTGGACGGCTAATTGCTGAAATTGTGATGCCTGTGGGGAAGACAATCAGCTACCTGTTGGGGCATTGGGTGCCACTCGCTTTTGTGCCGTTAGTGGCTCCTGAGGCTTGGGCGTTAGCTGGGTTTCCACTGCTCAAAATTTTGCTGCTGAAGGCAGAAGTCACCGCTCTATCCCCACACTGGCGCTATGCGATGTCCCTAGTTCCGGGGTTGTTTTATGGAACTATTTTGTGGTGGGCAAAGCATCCCGATCGCTACACTCGTCGATTTCGGTTCTTCTGGACTGCCTGTATTGGACTCTCGCTGTTCTTTACTATGACAGCAAACCCCAGTCATGTGCTGTCTTGGGCAATCCCAGACTCTTTTCAACCCTGGGTTTATGTGTCTCCACCCGGACAGTGGCAGCACAGTCAGGCGGTGCGATCGCTGCTGACCCAAATCCCAAATAATGCCAGTGTCACTGCCACCGATCAAATCGTTTCTCATCTGTCTAGTCGGCGAGAGGTGTTGCGATTTCCCGGTATTCAGTTGCGAAATGATCTAGACGAGACAATATCAGTGGAGTATGCGATCGCCGATCTTTGGTATTTACAGCGGTATGAACCTGCCTTTGAGAGCTATCGCAATAGTCTCAAATTGATGCTCGACACTATCAATGTCTTGCTGGAAGGTTCCTATGGGCTGATTGATTTTGAGGATGGCGTTGTCCTTCTGCAAAAAGAAGCAAATTCTAACCAGACAGCTCTAAACGCATGGACAACCTATCAACAGGAATTAGCGCCTATCTTTAGCAATGAAGCTTCTTTATAACAATTCTTTATGAAGTTGCGCTGAACAAGGGGCTTAAGCCCCTTGTTCCACCAGGGTTCGTTCTGTGCAGGCTCAAATTAAATTGGTATTACAGTGAAATTCTTTGTGAAAAAACATTCAGATTCTCTACAAGAATTTGATTAACAGGCTAACTCATTTCTTTATGCGTATTAAAAATCTACTAAAGCTTGAGGCATCATCAGAAGTAATCACCAGACCCTACGAATTTCTCTGGTTGTGTTTCAGTTTAATCGTTCCACTTTACTTTGGGTTGATATCTCTTCACCACGTATTCAGTCTTGAACATACTGTGCAAGACGATGCCAGACATCATGTGGTTTGGCTACAGCGATATAGCGATCCTCAACTTTTCCCCAATGATTTAATTGCCGATTACTTTCAAACCCTTGCCCCTGCTGGCTTTCGATGCCTCTACTGGATGGCAGCCAAATTAGGAGTTGAGCCGCTCCTGCTAGCTAAGGTTTTGCCTATCGTATTGGCACTCATCACTTCTGCCTATATTTTCAAAGCATCTCTACATCTCTTACCGATTCCGGCTGGTGCTTTTTTAGCTGTTTTACTGCTTAATCAAACGTTTTGGTTGAAGGATGATATTGTTTCAGCAACTCCCAGAGCTTTTGTCTATCCTCTTTTTGCTGCATTCTTATATTACTTGTTGAGGCGATCGCTGGTTGCTTGCTTAATCACAATCGCTCTTCAGGGCTTATTCTTTCCACAGCTTCTACTGGTAGAAATTGCAATTCTTACCGTTCGTTTAATCAGTTGGCAAAACGGATCACCTCGGCTAACTCAAGAAAAACACCATTACATCATTTGGCTGCTCGGTCTGGGGATTGCGGCTCTGGTCATCCTTCCATTCACACAGGGTTCTTCAGAATTTGGAGAAGTTGTAACCGCCTCACAAATGCAAGCAATGCCTGAATTTGGTTCGGAAGGGAGAAGTAAATATTTTGGCGTTGATCTGATTTCATTCATATTGTCAGGCTCTAGCGGTTTACGTGCCCCTGATATGCCTTATGTCAACTGGATAAGTTTGAGCCTGCCCATCATACTGAAATCTCAATTGCCACTAGTTAGAAGGGTCACGAAGGAAATTCGTGTTCTATGGCAAATTTTACTTGCCTCTTTGGGCGTGTTTCTGTTGGCTCATCTAGTTTTATTGAGATTGTATTTCCCCAATCGATATACCTATCACAGTTTGCGATTTGTGATGCCCATAGCAGCCGCGATCGCTCTTACAATTTTGTTTCAAGCGAGTTGGCGTTGGTTACGCCAACCTAGAGCGACAAAAGCATCCAAACAGTATGTTGTACTGGGAATGATGGGAGCGCTGCTTATCTTATGTTTGGTAACTTTTGCTTTGCCTACCATTGCCTTGAGTCGTCAACAGTGGGTCGTTGGGCGTTATTCAAAGATCTATAGCTTTTTTGCCGATCAGCCAAAGGACACGCTCATTGCTTCTTTGGTTAAAGAAGCCAATTCTTTGCCTACATTTTCCCAGCGTTCAATTCTAGCTGGCGAAGAATTTGCATTTGCTTATCATCCAAACTACTACAATCAATTCAAGCAACAGACCATTGATACTATCTATGCGCTGTATAGTTCTGACTCTAGGAAAGTAAAGGAAATCATTCAAACCTATGGCATTGATTTCTTTGTAGTAGAAAACACTTCTTTTCAGCCTGCGTTTCTAGCAGAGAAAAAATGGCTAGTACATAGTTCGTTTCAACCGATCGTTCTTGAGGCGATCGCCTGGCTTGAGCAAGAACAACAGCCCGTTTTACAGCGATTACAGAATCAATGTTCAGCCCTGTCTGAAGGGGAATTGACTATTGTTAATGCAGAGTGTATCGCAATTTTTGACGACTAACTTTCTACTTTCAGGTGTACAATCTGAACTTTGGTACAGCTTGAACTTTCGCATTAGGATAATTCCTGGAGAATAGTTCCTGACTGAAATGTTGCTAGTTAGACCGATGCTGAAGGGTCATAAAGGGTAGGTATGGATCAACAACTCATTCAACTGTTGGTAAACGGAATTGCGACTGGCAGCATCATTGCCCTGGCCGCTGTTGGACTAACGTTGACCTACGGAATTTTGCGACTGGCAAACTTTGCTCATGGCGACTTGATGACGCTGGGAGCTTATTTAACCCTACTGATCAACGCTAGCGGGGCTAACATCTGGCTCTCAATGATTGTCGGAGCGGTGGCCACAGTGGGAGCCGCACTGGTGAGTGAGAAACTGCTGTGGTCGCCGATGCGCGATCGCCGTGCCACCTCCACAACGCTCATTATCATTTCTATCGGTCTAGCCCTATTTATCCGCAACGGCATCATCCTGTTTTGGGGAGGTGACAACCAGGCTTATAACCTGCCTGTCGCCAGTGCGCTCGATATCTTTGGCATCAGAATTGCCTACTACCGCATTGTCGTTGTAGCGCTCGCCATCCTGGCCATTTTAGGACTACACTACCTGCTGCAAAACACCAAGATTGGCAAAGCAATGCGGGCAGTCGCAGACAATATTGATCTGGCACGGGTTTCTGGCATTAACGTCGATCAGGTTGTGATCTGGACGTGGGTGATCGCAGCGGGGCTAACGGCTCTGGGCGGCGGGATGTATGGGCTAATCACGGCAGTGCGTCCAAATATGGGCTGGTTCTTAATTTTGCCAATGTTTGCCTCCGTGATTTTGGGCGGAATTGGTAATCCTTATGGGGCGATCGCCGGAGCCTTTATTATTGGCATCGCTCAAGAAGTCGGCACCTACTGGCTTCCCACCGAATACAAACTGGGAGTTGCGCTGTTCATGATGGTGCTAGTTTTGCTGATTCGCCCTCAAGGAATCTTCCGAGGCACGATTTGATTTTGGGTATGTTTGGTGAGCCTACTGGAAAAATTGATGTTTCTGCTGACAGAAAGCGCCAGGTTATCATTAAAGTCGTTGGGGTATGAGTGAAGATAGCTATGTTAAAGACATTTAAGGCTTGGTTGAAAGGAAGCCAGTTGGAGTGGATTGGGGACGTGCCTGAACTAGGAGAGCAAATGCTCCAGGTTCATGTCACCTTCCTGGATGACAAATCAGTTCTAGAGTCGAAAACGCGTGGACAAAGGATGGCTGAAATACTAACGAATCTTGCTGCAACTCAAGAATTAGATAGAGTTGACCCAGCAGCATGGCAACAAGAGATTCGCCAGGACCGTTCACTGCCGGGACGATGAAATGTGCTTCTGGACAGCAACATTATTATTTACTCTGCACAACCAGAATATTCTCAGTTGCGAGAATTAATTGCTGAGCATTCACCTGCGGTATCCGCTCTCAGCTACCTTGAAGTGCTGGGCTATCACCTTCTGACTAAACAGCAACGTGAGTATTTTGAAGAGCTTTTTCGGGTTGCTCAAGTTTTACCGATATCGCAAGATGTGTTAACTCAAGCTGTAGCTCTGCGACAACAGAGAAGAATGACTCTAGGAGATGCAATTATCGCGGGGACTGCGTTAGCGCACAAGCTAACACTAATTACCAGGAATGTAGATGATTTCCGTTGGGTTGCTGAACTGAATCTGCTAAATCCGTTTGATGCTGATGGATCAACATGATCTGACACCTCAAGCAAGTGGGTAAAGCGATCGCCACTTCATAGACTGGGTGAAGCAAAGCGGAACCCAACGCCGTCAAAGCAAACGTTAGATTCCAAATCGTTCTACCTGATCTGCGTCAGGAGATTCTAACCAGATACCTGTGTCAGAATTGAGTACATAAAATCTAAGACGCGATCGCCCCCGACAAATATGACTACCCATTCCAACGTCAGGTTAACGATCGCCTTTAATGATCCTGACCTAGACTCAGAAGAACAAGACGAGCAGGCGCAACAACTCCTAACTGAGTTAAGGCAAATAGATGAGGTAGAAACCGTCGATCGCGTCCTCGACCCCAACCCGCCAGAGGGCAACAAAGCGATCGGTGGATTCCTGGTTGGCTTACTGGTGGCTGAGGTGAGCGTAGATAACGCTAAAAAATTGGTGGGGTTTTTGGGCGATCGCCTCAGCAACAAACCCATCGAACTGTTAGTAGAAGCCAACGGCAAAAAACTCTCAGTCAAAGCAAGCAGCCGCGAAGAACTGGAAGCCGCAATCAAAGCTGCCAAAGATTTTATCGAAAAGTAGGCAGTAGGGGCATTGACTCACCTACGCTGCTGTCCAAGGAAGTAAATATCGTT
>JAAUTN010000116.1 GCA_012031415.1 Leptolyngbyaceae cyanobacterium SM1_4_3
GTCAGCTCAGGATCAATGAGTTAATTAAAACGACATGATTTGATTTGGCAGGCGCGCGCCTAAAAATATCGCAGGTTAATTAATTTGCGATGCTAAGTCAGATTAATGGGCATTGCCTGGTTTGGGTAAGAACGACCTGGAGAATAACCTGCTACTGCCGATCGCCACGCAATTCTTCAATCTGATTCTATGAGAATCATTTGCAATAATTTCGATAGAATAGTAACCTAAAAAAGCTTTCACCCTCCATACCCCATTAATTCGTGAGTAAAAGCTGGTTGGCTATTCGTCATTCCTCGCTGCCTTTTTCCTGGCGATTCGATCGGCGGGTTCCTTTGTTGCTGCTGGTATTGGCGATCGCCACTTCAGCAGTCATCGTTCTCAGTGTGGGTTATGGTGAGTATCCCATTCCAACAGTTGATGTGGTTAGAACAATATTGGGATTAAATGTAGACAATCCTGACTATGATTTTGTCATTCATACGCTGCGGCTACCCAGAGTTATTGTTGCCTTTCTGGTAGGGATGGGACTGGCGATCGCTGGAACCATTTTGCAAGGACTAACGCGCAATCCTTTGGCGGCTCCCGAAATTGTAGGCGTAGAAGCCGGGGCAGGTCTAGCAGCGGTTTCACTCATTGTGCTATTTCCATCGATTTCCATTCTATTTTTGCCAATTGCGGCCTTTGGGGGGGCGTTAATTGCGGCACTGTTGGTTTACTCATTGGCGTGGACAGGTGGCAGTTCACCGATTCGGTTAATTTTAGTGGGCGTAGGAGTAGGGGCGATCGCCGCTGCACTGACCAGTTTGATGATTACCTTTGGCAATATTTATGATGTTAGTCAAGCGCTAGTGTGGTTAGCTGGAAGTGTGTATGGTCGCACCTGGGAACACATTCAGGCATTGCTTCCCTGGTTAGTCATATTTGTTCCGCTGTCTCTCCTTTGTGCCCGCGAATTAAACCTATTGAACTTAGGAGATGAGATTGCACGCGGGTTGGGTAGCCGTGTGGAATGGCAACGCGGGTTTTTATTAGTTATTAGTGTTGCTTTAGCAGGAGCAAGTGTCGCGACAGCAGGCACCATTGGTTTTGTGGGTCTGATGTCGCCCCATTTGGCCCGTCAACTGGTAGGCACATCTCATGAAGGATTGATTCCAACGGCGGCTTTAGTGGGTGGTTTGATTGTGGTGCTTGCAGACTTACTGGGGCGATCGCTGTTTGCCCCAATCGAGCTACCCTGCGGCGTAGTGACGGCTGCGGTTGGTGCGCCCTACTTTTTGTATTTGCTGTATCTCAATCGCAATCAATAGCTTTGCAAACATAGCCAGACATAGCTTTATAGATATAGCTTCATAGACTGAGTGTTTCTCCTGTAGATCTGCGACTTATGAACTCAAATCTAATTTCTCCTGAACCTGCACTGCTAACCCACAACCTATCGCTGGGTTACGGGAGTCACTCAATTGTCGGCAACTTAAACTTGGCAATTTCCGCAGGTAGGATCACTGCCCTCGTCGGCCCTAATGGCTGCGGCAAATCGACCTTGCTCAAGGGGTTAGCCCGACTGCTCAAGCCCTTGAGTGGAACGGTATATTTAGATGGAGTGGCGATCGCCAAACGGTCTACTAAAGACATTGCAAAACGGTTAGGAATGTTACCCCAAAGTCCAGTTGCTCCCGAAGGGCTAACAGTGCGAGAACTGGTGGCGCAGGGACGCTACCCCCACCAGAGTTGGTTCCAACAGTGGTCACGGGAAGATGAGCAGTTCACAGAACAGGCTTTGGCAATTACTGGAATCACCGAACTGGGCGCTCGCCTCCTCGATAGTCTTTCTGGTGGGCAACGGCAGCGAGCCTGGATTGCAATGGCGCTAGCCCAAAATACAGATGTTTTGCTATTAGATGAACCCACCACCTTTCTGGATTTGGCCCATCAAATTGAGATATTAGATCTGCTGTATGACCTGAACCAAACCCAGGGGCGTACTATCATCATGGTGCTACATGATTTGAACCAGGCCTGTCGCTATGCGGATGATCTGGTTGTGATGCGACGGGGACAAATTTATACACAGGGATCTCCAGACGGGGTGATGACCGAAACAATGGTTTCAGAAGTTTTTGGAATAGCAAGTCAAATTGTGTCTGACCCCACGACCGGAACGCCGATGTGTTTACCTGTGAGCCGCAGATCACGAGCTTCAATCAGTAGAAAGTAACTTCTTTCCGCAACAGCGATCTTTGCGTTTTCTATTCAAGCATCTCCAGGTTGCGGACTGCGCCCTGGTCTGCACTGGTTGCCAGCAGTGCATAGGCTTTGAGGGCCGCTGTCACTCGTCGCTGTCGAGGTTGGGCAGGTTTCCAGGCATCTTTGCCCGTCGCTTCCATTGCAGATCGACGACTGGCTAATTCTTCCGCTGATAGATCTACGTTAATGCTGCGATTGGGGATGTCAATGAGAATGCGATCGCCATCATAAACCAGTGCAATATTGCCGCCTGCCGCTGCCTCTGGAGAAACATGACCAATCGAAAGTCCCGACGTACCGCCAGAAAAGCGCCCATCGGTTAACAAGGCACAAACCTTGCCCAACCCTTTAGATTTGAGATAGCTGGTTGGATAAAGCATTTCCTGCATCCCCGGACCACCACGTGGACCTTCATAGCGAATGATCACCACGTCGCCTGGTTTTACTTCGTCATTGAGAATTCCTTTAACCGCAGCATCTTGACTCTCATAAATTCGTGCCTTGCCCTCAAACACCAAAATGCTTTCGTCTACGCCTGCCGTCTTTACAATACAGCCGCGCTCAGCTACGTTGCCGTAGAGAACCGTCAGCCCGCCCTCAGTACTAAAGGCGCTTTTAACATTGCGAATACAGCCATTCTCCCGATCTAGATCCAGGGAAGGCCAGCGAGTCGATTGGCTAAAAGCTTGCTGAGTGGGAATCCCTGCGGGGCTAGCCTTGAAAAAGGTGTGGACGGCTTCTTCCTCGGTACGCATCACATCCCAACGATCGAGTGCCTCCTTCAGGGTTTTGCTGTGAACGGTCGGCACCTCTGTATGCAGCAGTCCCGCCCGATCCAGTTCGCCCAAAATGCCAGGAATGCCGCCAGCCCGATGAACATCTTCAATGTGATATTTGGGTGTGTTGGGTGCCACTTTGCACAGTTGGGGAACCTTCCGCGAGAGGCGATCGATATCCGTTAGCGTGAAATTGACTCCAGCTTCGTGGACGGCCGCCAGCAAGTGTAAAATGGTGTTGGTAGAGCCGCCCATTGCAATATCTAACGCCATCGCGTTCTCAAATGCTTTGAAACTGGCTATAGATCGTGGCAAGACTGACTCATCGTTCTGCTCGTAGTAGCGACGGGTGATGCTGACAATGGTTCGAGCCGCATGGAGGAACAAATCCTTCCGGTCGAAGTGAGTCGCCAGCACAGTGCCGTTCCCAGGTAAGGAGAGTCCGAGCGCCTCGGTGAGGCAGTTCATGGAGTTAGCGGTAAACATACCCGAACAAGAACCACAGGTTGGGCAGGCAGAACGCTCATATTCTTCAACGACCTCATCGCTGATACTGTCGTTTGCGGCAGCTACCATCGCATCCACCAGGTCTAGTTTTTGGTCTGACTTTGTTTTACCCGCTTCCATTGGACCACCAGAGACAAACACGGCGGGAATGTTGAGACGTAAGGCTGCCATCAACATTCCGGGGGTAATTTTGTCGCAGTTAGAAATACAGACCAGGGCATCGGCACAATGGGCATTGGCCATGTATTCAACCGAATCGGCGATGATCTCCCGGGACGGCAGACTGTAGAGCATTCCGTCATGACCCATCGCAATTCCATCATCTACCGCAATCGTGTTGAATTCTTTAGCGACTCCACCAGCGGCTTCAATCTCGCGGCACACCAGTTGACCCAAATCCTTCAGGTGAACGTGACCCGGTACAAATTGGGTAAACGAGTTGGCAACGGCAACGATAGGTTTCTCGAAATCCTCACTCTGCATTCCGGTGGCACGCCAGAGCGCACGGGCACCAGCCATGTTGCGTCCCTGAGTAGAAGTTTTGGATCGATAGGTTGGCATAGCGCATCCGATTCGTCTAAGGGTTCTTGATAGTTTAAACTTTACTGGAAACAGGTCGTCGAAGCCTATCTGTGGAGCCAATCACCTCTTTGTATATTGGATTACATCTAGTATTCAGTAGCGGATGGCTTTAGAAACTTCCGAGCAGAATTGGCATTCTTTGATGTTTCTAGCGAAAGAAGTGGGCGATCGCACAGGTGAAACCCGGCAAAATTGGCGAGTTTATTTCATCATCGGCGAATAAAGTAGCTGCGAGTTGCAGAGTAGCCTGTTGCCGTTGATAAACCTGAACTTGCTGCAAATGGCGATCGGCAATCCAATATTCCCGCACACCCTGAGTTGCATAGAGCTTGAGTTTTATCTCTCGATCGCGCCGCTCGTTGTTTTCTCCGGGCGATAGGACTTCTACAATCAGTTCTGGCGCACCTGTCAAGTGTTCTGCGTCATCTAGCAGCATTGCCAACCGTTCTGTGCTAACCCACACCACATCGGGAATCACGTTATCGGCATCTGAGAAGATAATTCCGGGAGTTGTTGTTGCTCTCCCAATCCTGTTTCATCAGACCAACGGTTCAATGCAGCGCAGATATTGTCAGCAGCCTTCTGATGGCTCCAGCGTGGCGCTCTGGTCATAAATAGTTCACCGTCAATAATTTCGTAGCGAGTGCCGTTGTCAGGCAGCAGATCCAGATCTGCGGTTGTCCAGCGGACTCGATCGGTGGCTGGCTGGCTCATAGAGGCGCTCCGTTTCGAGGAATGATCCTATTTTAGAAGGACAATTGCACACCGCGATTTCCAGGAGAATTGCAATTTAATCATCACCACTAACGCAATTGCAGAATTTGTTAAATTGAAGGCTGTCGGCGACTTCGGGAATATGACGATGGTTAGACGATTACCCCCTACTTAATCCAGTTCTGCAAAGGGTCATCTGCCCCTGCTTGAGAGTGGCGATCGCCTGACTCGCTCCGAGTTTGAGCAGCGCTATGCAGCAGCACCTCATATCGGACTGCGATCTTCAGGGAAATTCCTACGAATTGATTAAGTTGTGATTTGTAACCAGACGCTACCTGGATAGAACTCATAAAATAGGGGTCGGGCAAATCAAAAGGACGCAGATATGAGGAAGCTGGGAATTTGGTTGGCGTTATTTTTTGTCACGCTAGTAGGAGTGATCACAGGCTGGAACTGGCACGCGATTCAACTCCGACCTCAGATTGTAGAAACCAGCTTTCGGGAAAGATTGGTCAGTCCGCGATCGCCCCAACGCGCAGAAACTCCTGCGATCGCCCAGGTAGAAGCCCCCGCCATTGACCCCGACCGAGTATTAGCCGATGTCGAAGCACTTGCTTTTGAACGATACACTGAGGCAGAGCGCAGCCGCACCCGTGAGTACATTGCCTCGGCGCTACGGCAGGCGGGCTGGCTGCCTCAGTTTCAAACTTTTGAGAATGGCGTAAACGTGGTGGCAGAGCGTCCGGGAACCGATCCATCGGCTGGGCAATTTTGGTCGCAGCCCACTATGACACGGTAGAGCGATCGCCCGGTGCAGACGATAATGCGACTGGCGTTGCGGCTGTTTTAGAAACGGCTCGGCTGTTGGGTCAATTTCCCACTCCCCGAACGCTCAAGCTTGCTCTGTTTGACCTGGAAGAAGTTGGGCTAGTGGGCAGTCTTGCTTACGCAGCAGATGATAGCCTAACCGCAAATTTAGCAGGCGCGATCATCATGGATATGATTGGCTTTGCCTGTCACACCGAAGGCTGTCAGCAATATCCTGCTGGGTTGCCGATTAGCCCACCGACTGACCGGGGAGACTTTCTGGCGGTGATTGGCGATCGCGGTCATATGTCTCTAATTGACGCTTTTCATCAGGCAGCCCCGTCAGAATTGCCTCAAGTTTTGAGCTTACCGATTCCGCTGTTAGGACCGCTCACTCCAGATTTATTGAGAAGCGATCATGCCCCATTTTGGCAGAAAGGCGTTGGTGCAGTCATGGTGACAGATACCGCAAATTTCCGCAACCCTAATTACCATCAGGCTACAGACACGCTTGAAAGCCTCGATCGCCCCTTCTTAACTGGCGCAACCCAACTGGTCGTAAACGCAACTGCCGCTTTGCTGAGTACTCCAGGTAGTTTGACTAATGACGCTGCTGCCCCCGCTCCCAACCTCCTAGAGGAAACGCCGACGACCCCGCTTTGAGCCTGTACTGTACAGCAAAATTTAGGGTTATTTAATTCGTGCTTCTTAGCAGGACATTATAGTATTTTGAGAGATAAGTAACAAAAGATAAATATGGACTCATAAATATGCTCCTCTCATCTCTCACTTCAACCTTAGGAAAGTTTTTGCGTGGGTTGTTGCTAGCTGCTGTAGGACTGATTTTTGTGGCTCAAGTCAGTGCCGCACCCGCTTACGCCACAAGCGTTTACAGTATGCCAAACCTGACCGCAGGTGATTCCACCTGGATTGTTGACGAAGCGGAAATTCTAAGCCGCCTGAGTGAAGGCAAGATCAGCGGCGACTTGGAAAAGCTAGCCCAAGCAACGGGCAATGAGGTTCGGTTTGTCACTCTGCATCGACTTGACTATGGCGAAACGATTCAAAGCTTTGCAGATAAGCTTTTCGAGCAGTGGTTTCCTACCCCTGAAGCGCAAGCAAATCAGACTTTGCTGGTGTTGGATAACGTCACTAATAACGTTGCGGTTCGCACAGGCGATCGCGTTAAAGCAACTTTAACCGATGAAATTGCCCAAAGCGTTGCCCAGGAAACCGTGATGGTGCCGTTGCGTCAGGACAATAAGTATAATCAGGCTTTTCTAGATGCCAGCGATCGCCTGGTAGCCGTTCTCTCTGGTCAGCCTGATCCCGGGCCGCCCGTCGTTGAAAATACTGTCCTGGTTGAAGGCACCTTTGCCACCCCTGAGGATACCGAAAAAAGCAACGCAACCGTTTGGGTAGTTGGTTTCCTGATTGCTGCAACGGTGATCCCGATGGCAACTTACTATCTCTATCAGATTCTTCAAGGCTAAAGTTTTTTTGAGGTAATTTTGCGGGTGCAAACATACGCAAAATTACCTCGTTTTTTTAGTCCTGCACATATTCCTCCCCCGCGACCAGCGCCATCTCCGCCCGTACCAGTTCTCTTCCCAGATAGGCGGCGTGGTCGAGGTAGTTAACCAGGGGCGGCTTCATTTCTTCAAACAGTTTGATACAGAGTTCTTTAGCTGTTCTGCCGCTAAACACAGCGCTTGCGGTTCGTTCGACCTTGCCCCGCACGGGAATCGGCTTGCCTGTTTCGGGGTCAACTGCTAGCCCTTTTTCGCTGATTACGTTGGTGAAGTGCTTGACGCAAATTAGCTCTGCCTGCCGATCGAGGTAGATAATGAAATAGCCACCCGGATCGAGTTCGATGTAGCGCTGGGAATATTTGCGGTCGATTTCAGCCAGCCGTTCGGCAATCTGATTCATAACAGTTGAGGACAGGAAAGAAGGATGTGTAGGTCAGGTTAAGAGTTTGCTAATTTCTAGTTTAAGGTCTTAAGGTGGCGAAGCAGATTTGTGCGTTTAAGCGAACGGTTAAAAGGGAGCGATCGCCCATCATGACACCATGACTCATTTTTCAACTAAGCTGTCTCTGGGTAGGCTGTATGGCATTGGAGTTGGACCTGGCGATCCGGAGCTAATCACATTGAAGGGGCTGCGTCTGCTGAAGGGCGCTCCTGTTGTTGCATTTCCGGCTGGGCTAGCAGGGATGGGGGTCGCAGAGCGGATCGTGCAGGAGTGGCTCCAGCCTGACCAGGTGCATCTGGCGCTCAATTTTCCCTATGTGCAGGATGCTAGAACTCTAACAGCGGCGTGGCAGGCGGCGGCTGAGCAGGTTTGGCAACACCTGGCGCAGGGCGAGACGTGGCGTTTGTCTCAGAAGGGGATGTGAGCTTTTATAGCACTTTCACCTATCTGGCACAAACGCTACTCCAGACTCATCCTGAAGTTAAGGTGCAGACGATCCCTGGAGTTTGTTCGCCCCTAGCGGCAGCAGCAGGGCTGGGAATTCCACTGACGATTTGGAATCAGCGGCTGGCGATTTTGCCTGCCCTCCATGCCGTTTCAGATTTGGAAACTGCGATCGCCACTACCGATGTAGTTGTTTTACTAAAGGTAAGCTCTGTCTACGAGCAGGTTTGGGCAACCCTAAAACAGCACGGGCTGCTTCAGCAAAGCTACGTGGTGGAGCGGGCTACCTTGCCAGAGCAGGTGATCTACGCAGATTTAAGCGATCGCCCCCACCTTAAACTGCCTTACTTTTCTTTGCTGATCGTCCAGGTAAACCGTGCAGACTTAGGATGAAGAAGCAGAACGATCTATTCCAGGCTATGCTCTCTCTAGCATTCAGTGAAAAGGGAACGTAAATTTAATACGCTTGGTCAGTACGCTTGTTGCCCTCACCCCGCTCCGCCCGTAATCCCTTCCTCTCATAAGCTTGAACAGAGTCCAGCGCACCTTGCTATGTTCCGATCTTCATTTGCTCGTTCTATTGTTCCAACCCTGCGTCGGGTCGCGGCTCAGCCCGTTTGGATAGCCACCGCTCTATCAGTCGGCGCTCATGGATTGTTTTGGGCTGCTTTGCCAATTTTGCCTTCCTCTTCCTTTACTGAAGAACCAGACGATCAGCGCACAGTCGGTGTTGTAGAGCTATCGTCCGAAGAGCAAGCCCGCATTCCAGACTTCTCTACGCCAAGTTTAGAGTTGCCGCCGCTCTCAGAGTCCGATTTGTATTCCCTGACTCCTTTGCCTAACCAGGCTCCACCCTCGCAGTTTTTTCCTCCTTTCCCGCCCTACGAGCCTAATCTCTACCCGCCCTACCAACCGCCACCTGGTTCCCCCACAACCCCGACAAAACCCCTCACCGTCACCATCCCCCGCGCCGTCCCCGACTCCCTCACCGTCCCCATCCCTCGCGCCCCCGGCAGGAACCGTTTCGCCAACGAATCCCAGTGTTGCTCGAAATCCTGATATAGATAGACTCATAGGGAGATCGGGCAGTGGGCAAAGTTCGACTCCGGGCAATTCCTCTCAAGCCAATCGCCCGGCCGCCGAGAGACTCCAGTCCAGACTTGCCCAAAATCAAGCGGCGTATGAGCGGCTAGGCAGAAATTCTACGGGCACCACGACCGATGAAGCAAACATAGCCTTTGGCGAGTGGTTCTACAACCAGCTTGGACGAGCAGAAAACGATTTCAAGAGAGCAGAAATTCCTGCGACCTATCCCCCAGAAGCCTGCCCTTTAGAGATTGAACCTGCGGCCGTCTATGGAGTTGTCGTTGACTCCGAGGCTGAGGTGGTTGATGAACCTAAGCTGATTCAAAGCTCTGGCTTTCAGTTGTTTAACCAGAAGGCACTGGAGGCGATCGCCGCTTACGAGTTTGAGAACGAATCGGACATCGACCAGGTTTACCTGGTTACGGTCAAATTTGACCACACAACTGAATCGTGTCCGGCTCCGACTTCGGCTGATGATCCGCCTCCTGCGGGCTAGTTTGACAATTTGCAGCGCTAACTAATCCAGCAGGTCGGGTTCTTCACGCACAATTTTGTTGTAGAGTGGCTGAAAGCAAAACCAGCCTGAATAGGGCGTGCCGACCTGAGTTTGGGCTAGCTGTGCAACCTCTGGCTTAATCAAGTGAGGCTTGCCTGCCGCTTCTGCCGTTACCTGCACCTGGCACGATCGCTCCATCGTGATGAACCACCAGGCAGCTTCATCGACAGACCGGCCGACGGTTAAGAGTCCATGATTTTGTAGAATAACGGCTTTGCGATCGCCCAGGGTCGCTGCAATGCGATCGCCTTCTGAGGTATCTAATACCACGCCTGTATAATCTGCAAACACCGCATGGTCTTGATAAAACGAGCAGGCATCCTGCGTCAGCGGATCAAGCAGCTTGCCAAATGTAGACCAGAGCTTGCCATAGGTTGAGTGGGAATGCGCCGCCGCTACAACGTCTGGACGATGGGCATGAATCGGCGCATGAATGGCAAAGGCCGCCTGATTAACGGGCTGATTTCCCTTGACCACTTCGCCATCGCTGGCGACCAAAATTAAGTCAGATACCCGAATGTGCCCAAAATACATTCCAAAGGGATTCACCCAAAAGTGATCCGGAAATTCGGGATCACGAACTGTGATATGACCTGCAATGCCCTCATCAAAGCCGTAGCGGGCAAACAGGCGAAATGCAGCCGCCAATCGCTGCTTGCGGTGTAGCCGTTCGTCCTCAACACGCTCAAATAAGGGAGGTTGGGGAAGAGCAAATTCTGGCATCGCTATTCTCGGTTGATTAATTGCAGTGGGGATTTCTCAGTATAAACCCCACAACCCTCAAGCCAATTAACCCCCTAAATCGTCCGGGGCGATTATGAGTTGACGAGAAGATAATGGAGTTCGTCTGCCTCGCGTGACTCTTGGCGAATCTGCCCTTCCATTGCAGCCTGCTGAAGTTTAATAAACGCATTTAGATCTTCCCAGCCGTACTTGGTTTGCTGGAGCAGCCTTCGCAACTGATCCTCTGCCTCCAGAGGGAGATAGCCTGTTTCAAGCGTTTGTCCGACAATTTCACGAATAGAAGTCATACCAGCACTCTTGAGGGGTTAGAGCAGATTTATATAGAGCCATGAAGCTATAGCTTTAGGCGGCGGTTACCCCAAAAGGGGAACTGCTTCGCATCGCCCTGTGATCTAGATCAGATAGCGCTTCACACTTACATCAAGAAGTATTTACAGACTTTCAGGTTCCCAGATCGGTAAATTTGCTGTTGAAGACGGTGAAACGCATGGCTGAAGGAGCTTGAGACAAATAGGGGATGTTTACGAAATGTAAACTTGCTTAAGAAATACTGTGTAATTTTCAGCTTTCCTACATTTCTACAGTAAGACATCCTCCCAAAAGTCAGCGTATCTCCTGTCACAATTTTGGCAATGGTATTCTGCTGTGCCTAGAAGCATTGCGGGTGAATTCGGTTGTCTATGCTGTTTACGTACAATCCTTAAGATTGGATGCAGATTGTTCCACGATTTAGCTGCTCTACTTGGAAGCAGTGCTTTTGGCGGGACGAATCGGCAGTCGCACCTGAAAGCGGGTATCTCCTGGCTCTGACTCAAAGCGAATATCTCCTCTGTGTTGCCCGACGACAACGCGACGAACGATGTCTAACCCAAGCCCCGTGCCTTGACCAACTTCTTTGGTGGTGAAGAACTGGTCAAAAATTCGAGGTTGAATTTCAGCCGGAATGCCTGCTCCGTCATCAGCAATTTCAACCAGGATGCGATCGCCCTCCAGCGCCGTCCGAATCCACAAATGCCCCTTCCCTCCCGTTGCATCTACTGCATTGTCAATTAAATTTGTCCACACCTGATTAAGCTGCGGGCCATAAGCACAGATTTTAGGCAAGTCACCATATTCCCGTTTGACGGTCATGCCATATTTCAATTTGTGTTTCAGAATCGTGAGGGTGTTGTTAATGCCTTCATGCACGTCCAACTCCTGAAGCTGCGCCTGATCCATGTAGGAGTAGCTTTTCATCGCTGTCACCAGTTCAGACATCCGAGTTGAGCCAAGCTTAATGTCTTCTAACAGCTTGATGCCCGTGAGCGTTGCCTCTAGCCAGGTCAAAACGCTGCCTAAACAGTCTGGGGCAATGTGGGTAATGATCTCATCTAGCCGATCGGGATGCAGGTCGGCCATAACCAGCATCGGGGCAAGCTTCCAACCATTCTCAACGTCGTGGGCTTCTAGCCAATCGGCGATCGCGTCTTCTGCCTCACTCTGAGCGATCGGGTCCAACAAACAGCCCTGTTTCGCGGATTCCGTTGCCTGAAGATACAGGTCGCCCAGGAACTTTACCTCGTCAGCCATCATTGGCTGCTGGTGGATCTTTAGCGCCAAGTTAGGGAGTTTTTGCAATACTTCTTCTAAGTAAAATACATTGCGTCGAACGGCTGCGGCTGGGTTGTTTAACTCGTGGGCTAGCCCCGCAGAAAGGGTTCCTAAAGAAATGAGTTTCGCCTGTTGCTGAGTGACGGATTCGTGAATTTGCGATCGCTGCGCCGAGATCTTCAGAATTTTGCGAAAAATCGACGGGCACGTTCTTAGCATTTCCCAGAAGCAATCTGGGGTCAGCTTATAAAGCCGCACTTTTGTTACAGCCCGTCCTGTAGTGGGATAAGGTTCATCTAGCAGCAAAATTAATTCCGCAAAAACTTCCCCCGCGCCCAGCGTTACCGCATGGGCAGTTTCTCCCTGAATGTCCTTCGTCCAAGTCGTCTCACCTTGCAAAATGACATAAAAGCCATCTGCCGGATCTCCCTGTGCAGCAATTTGCTCTCCTGGCTCCAGCCAAACCTCAGTTCCCTGCTCAGCCAACCACTGCAACTGCTGCTCAGGTAAATGGCCAAATAGTGACACCTGGCGCAACATTTCTCCAATGTCAGTTGTGTTGATGTCAGTCATCACAGTACCTCAGATCGGCTAAGCTCAGCTTACTTCATGAGATAGATGTAAATACTGCGCCGTGTACATGAGAGCCATGATTGCAGAAAGTTAGTCTATTAATCAGATTAATAGTCATGACTTCTACACAAGAGCCTGCTACCCAATGCCTGGGTTAAAAAATGTATCTTTGGCTACAGAATATTGCTTAAACAATAAATAAGCCTTACAATATGTATAAGAAGATACTATTTATAGCTACTATGAGCGCTGGGGCAGATTTAGATTGGGAAGAAGCATTTGAGTATCGACCGGGGCAAAGGGTTGAACTGATAGCCCAACCCGGTACTTTTGACACGATCGCTGACTACGAAGCGATGATGGTGCCGCCCATCTGGTTGCTAAACGATTCGCGTCCCCGCTATCCTCACGAACTGCGGGTCATTTCACAGACACCAATGGAAACTAACGCTCTAAGACCTCAGTGTTCGCTGACCTTAGAGAAAGTTTATGCCTAAAAACCGATGAATTTTGACCGATGCTCGTGCGAGATAGGGGTAGTAAAGCTATCCCGACTCAAGCCCACGAGCAGGAAGAATTCCTATGGTAAAGATTGGCTATCATGCTTCCCACGAACAGTTTAAGCCGAGCGAACTGCTGAAATACGTGCAGCTAGCAGAAAGGGCAGGCTTTACCCACGCCCTTTCCTCTGACCACTTTCATCCCTGGACGGAACAGCAAGGACAAAGCGGCTTTGCCTGGTCGTGGTTAGGGGCGGCAATGCAGGCAACGCCGAGCCTTTCCTATCGGGTCGTGTGTGCCCCCGGACAGCGATATCATCCTGCAATTATTGCTCAAGCCGCAGCGACTTTGGCAGAGATGTTTCCCGATCGCTTCTGGATTACTGTAGGTAGCGGTCAGGCGCTTAATGAAAGCATTACGGGCGAAAAATGGCCGATTAAAAGCGATCGCAACGCTCGACTCAAAGAATGTGTGGATGTGATGCGATCGCTCTGGGCTGGCGAAACGGTCACTCATCGCGGTTTAGTCTGTGTTGAAGGAGCCAAACTTTACTCCCGTCCAGAAACTCCTCCACTCATCATTGGTGCAGCCGTTACTGCCAAAACCGCAGAATGGCTGGGCAGTTGGGCAGACGGACTGATCACGATTTCGCGCCCACCCGAAAAGCTAAAAGAAGTCGTAGACGCTTTTCGACAAGGGGGTGGAGGCGGAAAACCAATGTTACTCAAAGTGCAGCTTTCCTATGATCGAGATGAAGCTGCCGCTCGTCAAAAAGCCCATGAACAGTGGCGCAGTAATATTTTTGAAAATGTATTGATGACAGAGCTACAAACTCCTCACCAGTTTGAGGTTGCAGGTCAATTTGTGCAGCCCGATGAGTTAAATGGCCACGTTCGCATTTCTGCCGACCCGCAGCAGCACATCGATTGGCTGAGACAGGATGTGGAACTGGGTTTCAGTGAACTGTTGTTGCATAACGTAAACCGTGAACAACAGCAGTTTATTGAGGTGTTTGGTGAGCAAGTCCTTCCAGCACTCCAACCCATAGCTGTTGGCTAGATTAGCTGTTGGCTAAGGTAGATTTGAACTTTGTTGCGATTGTCTGACCTTCCCTGACCTTTTCATACCAGGGTTTGAACTCATCCTGGTTAATCTAATGAATAGCAGATGGGAGATATCAAAAACTCTACAGTCTCCCCTTTCAAGAGGTCAGCATGACAACACAAATCTTCGATTCAGTTAGAGCCGATGCCTTTGCAGAGCAGATGTTAGGCATTCTCAACAGTGGTGCGATCGCCCTGATGACTTCAATTGGTCATCGCACTTACCTGTTTGACACAATGGCAAAGTTGCCCCCTTCCACCAGCCAACAGATCGCAGATGCCGCAGGGCTAAACGAACGCTATGTGCGAGAATGGCTAGGTGCGATGGTGACAGGGCATTTGGTTGAATACAATTCGGCTAACCGAACTTATGTTTTGCCCGTCGAACACGCAGCCTGCCTCACTCGTTCGGCATCAGACAACATGGCGCCCATTACTCAGTTTGTGCCGCTACTGGGTGCTGTGGAAGATCAGATTGTTGACTGTTTTTCTCAGGGTGGCGGTGTCCCCTATTCTGAGTTCAAACGGTTTCATGAAGTGATGGCGGAGGAGAGCGGGCAAACGACTGTTGCTGCGCTGGAAGATCATATCTTGCCTCTGATTCCAGGGCTGGTTGAGGCACTTCAGCAAGGAATTGATGTGCTGGATGTAGGTTGTGGTAGCGGTCGCGCACTCAATAAGCTGGCAACGCTATTTCCCAACAGCCGCTTTACGGGCTACGACTTTTCAGAGAAAGCGATCGCCACCGCTACCGCTGAAGCCCAGCAGCACAATTTAACAAACCTGCGATTTATTATTAAAGATGCAGCGACCCTTGATGAAAAAGAGCAGTACGACTGGATTGCGACCTTTGACTCCATCCACGACCAGGCAAAGCCAGATGTAGTACTGCAAAACATCTACAATGCTCTACGTCCCAATGGAACTTATCTAATGCAGGATATTCAAGCAGCAACAGAGGTTAGCGGCAACTTAGAACACCCCATCGCACCGCTACTTTACACCATTTCGTGTATGCACTGCATGACCGTCTCCCTGGCTTTAGGCGGAATGGGACTAGGTGCAATGTGGGGACGAGAAAAAGCGCTGCAACTATTGGGTGAAGCGGGGTTTGTCAGCGCTGAAGTCAAGCAACTGCCCCACGACTTTCAGAACGATTACTACGTTCTGAGAAAATAAGGAGGCGTGAAGACGAAGCTCAACTCACCTTTTCGAGCCGTAACATCGCCAACTGTAGAGATGGCGATGTTCAAGGTTAATTCTGGTAAGCATTATGTGTAAACTCTGTGCGATCGCACCCGATATTCCCAAAACCATAACTCACTGTTAAACACCAGCCAGTTTTCAACGGTAATTAAACTGGGCTATTCAAACACGGGTGGCCACAAGTCTGAAACAGCAACTTCCCAACCTGGAAGCAGATCAGGAAGCGTTAATATATCACCGTCACCCAACGTTTCTACTGCTTCTCCAGAGCGATAGAGGTTAACCGTGTGATTATCAGGATTAATCAGAATTCCTACCCGTGTTCCCATGTCTAGAAATTCCTGAATCTTTGACTCTAACTCCTCCACTGAATCGGTAGGGGACTTAACCTCTACAGTCAGATCTGGCGCGAGTTCGGCAAATGATCGAGGGCTACGACGCAAGCGCTCTGCCCGCACAAAAGAAGCGTCTGGCCCTCGCACATTAGAGTTGGGCAACCGAAACCCAGCACTTGATGCGGCTACTCTTCCCAAGCGACGAGGTTTAACCCAGTTTCGCAATTGAGCACCAATTTCTAGAGCCACTTCATCAGACTCATACCCTGATGGACTCATAACTACGATCGCCCCTTTAACCAGTTCCATGCGATAGTCTGGATGCTGAGTTTGCAGCTTCTCTAGGTCGTTAGTGGTAAAAGACATAGTGACTTTTGCCTAGCGGATTGATTTCATTCTATCCCTGATAGTCTTATAGCTGTAGTCAGCTAGGTTTAGGACATGGACATTTTGGTGGCGCGGCGGAGCCGCGCCACCAAAATGTCCTAATCAATATGGCTACTGCTATACTCCTTTTCCAGTAAAAGATCAGAGACGCACCCCCGTTTAGCAGGATGCGTCCCTGAGTAACACCAAATTCTCAACTAGGAAGAAGGTTCAAATGTACTAGTCAATATGATATTCTACTTTTAGCAACTCATGCTAGCCAGCAGCCCACCCCAGTAGCGGCTGCTTTTTATTGGTTGTGCTTCTCTCCGGTTTGTTGCCCTGTAACCGAAGCATCGCCGCTACATCACGCTGCCACCTTATGGATAAAGCCCCCGGTCTAGCAGAGCTTGAGCTACTCGCCCTACGCCTAGCACATAGGCTGCTAGCCTGAGCGGTACTTGTCTCTTGTTAGACTGCTCTACCACCTGCTGAAAAGCATGGACAATCAGCCCTTCCATTTCTCGGTTGACCCGCTCCTCATCCCAAAACACGTAGGAAAGCCCCTGTACCCATTCCAGATAGCTCACCACCACCCCGCCTGCATTCGCCAAAATGTCTGGCAGGACGGTTACTCCTCGTGCCTCTAGCACCCGGTCTGCCTCCAGGGATACTGGCCCGTTTGCGGCCTCTGCAACAATGCTAGCCTGCACCTGATCTACATTGTCTGCGGTGATCTGGTTCTCTAGAGCCGCTGGAATCAGGACATCACAGGGCAAAGCCAGCAGTTCGGCGTTGCTGATCGGCACGGAGCCAGGAAAGCCCTGCAAGTTTTTGTGATGTTCCGCAGAGTAGGCTTTGAGTGCTGGAATATCAAGTCCATCTTCAGCAAAAATTCCGCCAGAACCTCTGGATACCGCTATCACTTTGGCTCCCGCTTTGTGCAGTAACAGAGCAGCCGCACTCCCTACATTGCCAAAACCCTGAATGGCGATGTGAGAATTGGCGATCGCCTTTCCTTGTCGGGCCAGTGCCTCTCGCACCACAATCATTACGCCCCGTCCAGTTGCCATTTCGCGCCCACGCGACCCACCAATCGAGATCGGTTTACCCGTCACCACTCCCGGCACTGCATGACCCACATTCATAGAATACGTGTCCATCATCCACGCCATTTCGCGAGACGAGGTGCCTACATCTGGAGCCGGAATATCTACAGACGGGCCAATATCTTTAATTAACTCACTGGTGTAACGGCGGGTGATTCGCTCTAGCTCATGCACACTGTAGCGGTTTGGGTCGAGTGCAATTCCGCCTTTTGCGCCACCATAGGGAATGCCCAGAAGCGCACATTTCCAGGTCATCAGCATCGCTAGCACTGAAACTTCTTGCAGCGTTACGGCTGGGTGATAACGAGTTCCGCCTTTGTAAGGGCCAAGAATGTCGCAGTGCTGAACGCGATGTCCTGCAAAAACCTGCACTTCACCATTATCTAGCTTGATGGGAATGGAGACGGTGACAACCTTGCGCGGACTGCTGAGAATAGATAAAACACCCTGGTCTAGACGTAACTCTTTTGCTGCCGCCTCAAGGTAACTGCAAGCTTGATCGGCCGGGCAAACGTGAGCAGGAGAAGGTGCCTCTAAGGGTCGCAGCGATGATAAAACCATAAATTCTCTCGCAATCGTGGAACTCCACGAATTGAATATCGATTGTGTTGATCCCTATGGCTAGACTAGCTGTTTTTGAGGGGAAAATTCCCATTTTGTAAATTTTGTTACTGTTTATTTCTCTGTTTTATCTGTGAAACGAACTTCCTTCCCAGTTAAAGATTAAGCGCTAAGAGATTAGAGATGCCCCGCGTCGCGGGCATCTCTAATCTCTTAGTGAGAAAGGAGTAACAGCCTTATACTACGGCTTGTAGTATTTGTTTGCTTCTTGTTAGAATTTGGGCTTGCCAACTATCTTCATCCGCAACCTCTAATGTTTACTCCTTTCCCACTAAAAGCTTAGGGAGGCACCCCCGCTTCGCGGGTGCCTCCCTAAGCTTTTAGTGCTTAA
>JAAUTN010000541.1 GCA_012031415.1 Leptolyngbyaceae cyanobacterium SM1_4_3
AGTTCCATAGTTACTCTTATCGGCATCAATGAAGCAAAGTCAAAAGTTTCTGCCTGTCCTTCAGCCAAAAGCCGATCCAGCGTTTCAACAGCGGGGGCAATTCGCAAATCAATCTTGTTGGCGACTCCCGCCATTTCCCAATAGCGACGGGCGATCGCCGTAAACTCTTCACTCACGTCACAGGCGACAACCTGCCCCTTCTCCGGCAGTGCCAGCGCCACAGACAAAGCGCTATATCCTGTGAATACGCCCACTTCCAGCGTCTTAGTTGCCCCCATCAATTGCACCAGCAGCGCCATAAACTGTCCCTGCTCTGGCGCAATCTGCATTTGGCTCATGGGATGGCGAGCCGTTTCTTCCCGCAGCTTTAGCAAAACCTCCGGTTCTCGTAGCGAAACCGAGAGTAAATAGTCGTAGAGGCGATCGCCCAGATTCAAGCTCTTGTTCGTCATCGTTTTAGGGTAAATCAGCGGTAAACTTTGGACGGTGAGGCAATGGGAACAGGCAAAATGTTGGCTATACGAGCAATCATAGCGGTCGTGGTGGTGGTGTTGCTGAGCGGGTGCAGCATCGGCGGCAGTCCAAATCAGGCATTGGTAAAACAGGCGATCGCCATTCAGGTGAGCCAAACCCAGCAGGCGTTAACCCAGCAGCTATACTCCAATTCCTCTCAGCCGCCTGAGTTTGAAATTGGTCGCGTTCACATTACCAACCGCCAACCGCTTACCATTCAAGATCTTCAGTCTTATCAGGTGCAGGGCACTTATGATTTGACGCTAAAGTTTCCCAACCGACGAGTAACACAGCAAGAAAACCCCTTTGAAGTATATTTGCAGCGCCAAATTGAGGGAAAAACCTGGCGTGTGGCTCAGCTTCAGCCGGGGGATGAGGAGAAGGGCGATCGCTGGGTGACTCAACTGATTCCAACCGATTGAAGCAGTGTATGCTCCCTGAGAATATGTGCAGTCTCGTCTAGAAGCACTGCTCGAAAGAATAAAGCAGACTCACTGACAATAAAAAAGCAGAACAGAACGCAGTTGGAAGACGCGATCGCAGCTTTCCTTGCTTCAATTTGCTCTTCGCTGCCCAACAACGGTCATCAAGCTTTGAGAAATACCATTTTCGACCTTGCCAATTCGGTATTCGACCCCATCAATTCGGTTTTTAACCCCGTCGATGCCATTTTTTACTCCATCAATTCGGTTTTTAACCCCATCGACGCAAATTTTTGACTGCCGTTTCTATTTTTAACCCCATCGATTCGGTTTTTAACTCCGTTGATGCCAAAAATTTCTAGCTGTTTCTATTTTTAACCTCATCGATTCGGTTTTTGACCCCATTGATGCCAAAAATTTCTAGCTGTTTCTATTTTCGACCCCATCGATTCGGTTTTTGACCTCATTGATTCGATTTTTAGCTCCACTGATGCCAAATTCGAGTTGTAGGATGGGCAAAGCAAGTGTGCCTATCTAGATGAATCAATTTTGAGCGATGGTCATAGGGCGATTACCCCAAAGGGGGAACTGCTTCGCATCGCCCTGTGACCATCCTACGGGTTACTGAACTGTTTTACCTCGTCGTTTAGCCCCCATGACTCAAACTCCTGATCCCAACCAAACGCCAGATGAAAAGCTGTCTTTGAGTGAGCAGATTACTGATATTCTGCTCAAGGCAATCATGACTGGAGGGGTCGGGTTAGGAGGAATCGGCGCGTTTTGGTCATTATTTAAAGACAGTGATATTCCCAGAGCCGTTGCATCTCTATTGATCGGAGCAGGTATTTCTTATGGCGCAAGTTTGCTTGATCCGCTACACAAGGGCAATAAACGACGATTCACAAAGATGGGTAAAGACGTTGACCGAGGCGTTGATCGCATCAGTGAGAATTTGAGCGCCAGAGTTAGAGGGGTTGAAGACCAGTACTTTCAATGTCAGGCATGGGACTGTCGGCGATATCGATCTGAAGGCATTGCACAACACGATCGCATCTTTACACCGCTATTGGAAGACGTGTTTGTGCCCTTGCAGCTTGATCCAGGTTCGCTCCAGCCAGGATTTCGATCGCCAGACATTCAGCGATTGCAGCAGTTGATGCACTCGGACGGACAGAAAATTTGGGATTTACTCAAGCAGGCAGACAAACAGCCCGTTTTTCGTCAGATTGTGATTCTCGCCTGGGGTGGCTACGGCAAAACAACTTTGCTCAAGCATATTGCCTACACCTATGGCATGAACCAGCAGGGAAAATATGAGGCACCGAGGCTCACCCCATTTCTGCTGATGCTGCGAAAGTATCGGGATGTGATTGCCCAAGAGCAGCCGCCCAACTTACCAGAACTAATTACTCAACGTCATGTACCCAGCCTGCCAGAATCTGAACAACTGACCCTGCCGAGCGATTGGGCAAAAAACAAGCTGCTGAGGGGTGAGGCGGTCGTCATGTTGGATGGTTTTGATGAGGTTGCAAAATCTCAGCGCCCTGCCGTTGCTAGATGGATCAATGACCAGATGCGGCGATATGGGAGATCAATTTTTATTCTCACATCACGACCAAAGGCTTACAAGGACCAGGATGTGAGCGATCGCCTGGAACTCGCAACGCAACTATGGGTAAAAGATCTCAACCCGCAGCAGAGGCAAGATTTTGTCCAGAAGTGGTACCTGTGCCAGGAACGCTACGCCGCTGGAGGAGAAGCCACACCCGACGTTCAAAAGATTGCAAACCAAGCAGCTACGGAACTGTTGATCCAAGTTAGAGCACGGCAAGAGCTAAAAGATCTGGCAAAAAATCCCCTGCTGCTGAATATGATCGTCACCTTCCACAGACGCTATCCCGGTGCTGAGTTGCCCAAACGTCGAGTGGAACTGTATCGCGAAATTTGTCTATTGCAGCTTAGAGATCGCCCCGCCGCCCGTCAGCTTGAAACGCTGCTCACCCAATGCGAAGCGCAGACTATTCTGCAAATGCTGGCACTGGCAATGATGAAAAAACGCTGGGAGCGGATTCAGCGTCCGGTGATGCTTCAGTGGCTAGATTACTGTTTGAAACAGCAGGGAGAAACTATTGAAGCCGCAGAGTTTCTAGAGCAAATAGTACAAATCAGCGAACTGCTGGTGGAGCAGGAAGACGAATATGAATTTGCCCATCTCAGCTTTCAGGAGTATCTCGCGGCAGCGCAAATTGCCCAACGAAAACAGGAGAGACTGCTGTATGAATACTTCAATGACGACTGGTGGAAGCAAACCATTCTGCTTTACGCTGCTCAGGTCAATCCCACTGATTTGATTCGAGAAGCGATGAAGCGGGGAGCCACTGACCTTGCCTATCGTTGTTGTCAGGAAACTACCAAGCGAGTTGACCCTACTCTGGTATCGGAGTTAAGCGCCCTGAAACAGACAGTCCAAATCTCGCGCTACGCCAAACTAGAGGGCTATCTGAAAAACGGGCAGTGGAAGAAGGCGGACAATGAAACCTATCGACTCATGATTACCACCATCGGTAAAGAAGAAGGACAGTATTTTGAGCTAGAGGAGTTACGCAACTTTCCCTGTGAGGAACTGTTAGCCATCGATGGGCTGTGGGTGAAATACAGCAATGGAAAATTTGGCTTTAGTGTGCAAAAAGAAATTTATCGTGAGTGTGGCGGCATTTCAGATGGACAGTATTATGGGGAGGCGTTTGAAAAGTTTGGTGATGTTGTGGGCTGGCAACAGTTAGGCAGTTGGAAGTTTGATATGATTTGGGGCACTTCAGCACCCAGTGGACACCTTCCAGTGAGTCACCTCCCTGTTGGTGGTTTAGTAGTATTCTCTTCTCTCATTCTCTTCTCTCGCATCGAGATTTGTAAGATTTAGCAGATAAGCACTTCAGTCCGATCCAAAAGTTTTATTTCAAAACCAAGGAAGATTTTGGATTTTAGAGTTTGGATTTTGGATTAGCGCTTTTTTGAGATCTGATACGTGGAGTTTTGATGGGTTCTATAGGGCTGAATTGGCAAA
>JAAUTN010000542.1 GCA_012031415.1 Leptolyngbyaceae cyanobacterium SM1_4_3
AAATAAATCATAGTTATCCGTCAAAGATTATTAACTGTCTCAATTCTTAGCATTTTTCGATCGCTCGCAATAAATTGTTGCAGAAGATCCATCTTGTTGAGATTTTGATGTTGGCTCATCAGCTATTCCCAGGTGCTGCCCCAACCATTAACTTGAAGCGGCATAACGTTCCCGGTCAGCGGTTGCGACTACTTTTGCAACACCCCAAGCGGCTTCGGTCAATCCGCTGCACTGGGGTTGTTAGCTGGATAGCGCCACCGATCGCCCCCAACCACTCAACTTCTGCCCCTCACCGATCGCCTCTCACTACCGCCCCCACCCCTATCTCCTGAGCGCTTTGCAACACCACCACTGACCCCAAACAATGGTCACAACCGACCATCTCCTGAGCGCTCTGGCACTCACCCTCAACCTTCAAGAACAAGTGTAAAAGTCTCTGTGCGGAGCCAGCTAACGACCAAGCTCACCGGACGCAGATAACCTTTGCAACTCAACCAACCAACTTGGGACGTTCCGGTGCAGCGACTTGTTAGACTGCGGTTTACCTGAAGCTATGCTAGCTCGACTTCTTCTGCTTTTTTTGTTTTTTAATCTCCCTCAACACTTTCTTGTCTTCACGAATTGAGGTATTCATAGCTACTCCAAACCTGAAGGTGATTTGCGGTTCACACTTAGGTACAGAAACACCTTGATCTAAGATAGAATCTATAATCTCCTGACCTTTGTTCACTGCTTCTCTTAAAAAATCACCAATTTCCTGCCGCTTTTCACCCTTCCATGCTTCCTCAGCGGTAGTTTTCCCTGCTAAGAGACAAGTTATTAGACTCGTGGAGAGGGTGACACTGAAAGCACCAGTAGTATCAGAATCTGCAGAATCTTTAAGGCAGTCCTTACCATTTTTGCAAGAATCAGAAAATGTACCAAACTCTAACCTAATGCGCGATTCTTCTCTCAATTGAGAATTTCCCTGTATGAACTCAACATTGACTATTGGTTGCCTAATGTTGGCTGCTGCCCTCAGACATCTACCAATTGTTTCTTCCAAAGATGGGTTAGAAGGTGTGTCACTTTTGATGTTTAAGCGATGGTTGTCCCAAACCTCGTCAGCAGTAATATCTCCAACCAAGAAACGAGCAAAAAGCTCACATGGAATTTCGACATTAAAAGCAAAGTCTGATTTAGGAGTGAATACAAAATGTCCTTCTGATTCTCTAAGATACCTATTCAATAGAGGAGTAGGTTGATTCTTCTGTGATTGCTCCCAATTCTCCAAACCAGAACCATATTTAATCCGATCAAAGTTTATCTGTTCTAAAAACCGTTCCTGTTCTGCTGTTAATGGAACGATGGGATGAGGGTTCTTGATAATGAAGCGTTTTGCTTCTTTTTGCCATCCATATCCCAGTCCAGAATATTCATTTCTAACAGTGACAATCACTACTGCTGAAATAAATCCAGAACCGCTAACACGTTGCCGACGCATAGCCCAAGGCCAAGAACGATTATCCGTCAAGTTAAGAATTGTAGTCCAATCCCATTTATCGGTATCTGCTAGGGCTGAGTAAACAGCTTTTTGTAATTGTATAGAGGAAAGCGCATCATCACCTCTTATTTGATGAAGACTTTCGGAAGCACCAATAACTAGAACTAGCGGCTCCTTGCTTCCATATTTTCCCTCCCAGGTTTGTTTAGCCTGTTCTGCCTTACGCTCAATAGTTTCATAGATTGGGTTATCTTTAGCTGTCTCTGGAATATTTTGCGCTGGGAACGATGAAGATACAAAAGAACTCTCTTCTACTCCTTCAGCCTCAACAATCACATTCGCTTCTTCAAGAAGCCAAGTTGATGGTAACTGCTGTGATGAAAGTTCCTCCACAAAAACTTTCCATCCGTCCGTTTTAAGCTGCTGCTTCCAGCACTCACGGGGGGGGACTTGAACGTCTTTAGCAGAATCAGCAGGATTGAGTCGAATTCTCAGCGATTTTGCATATTTAATTCCTCCTTTAAACAGTTTTTTTCTCACCCATCTAGGAAAATCCTTGACTTCTTCCTCTTGCTGCTGATTTCGAGGCTCAATATAAGCAACTTCAATGTATAAGGATTGGCAATCATCGGGTTGCAAGATAATGTCTGGAGATGCCAGAGTTGGCTCATGTTGGATTGAAGAAGCAATGATTTTCCGATTAGCGTTCTCATTGTACTTTGAAACGATAGAAGCAGCAGTTGCGTGTAGAACAATCAACTCCCATAACGCCGATTTTGTGTTTTCATGATCATTTCTCAACTTTTTCCGAAGTTCACTCAAATCTGTACCGAGCCACTGTTCACACTCACTTAGTAAGATTTTCGCCTGTTTTTCGTTAATCATTTCAGGTAGTCAGGTAGTGATGTAACATCGACTTGCCGAGCTTGTTGAATTTGCGATCGAGTAAGACCAATTATTTTATCTATTTTTACATTAGATAAATTCGCTCCAGTAAGAATGGCTCCTGAAAAATTTGTATTATCAAGAATGGCTCCTGAAAAATTTGCTTTTGATAAATCTGCTCTCTCAAAAGATGCACCAGCAAGATTTGCCCTAGCAAGATTTGCATTTGTTAGATCAGCTCCTGAAAAATCTGATTCCTGTAAATCAGCGTCTTCTAAATTCGTTTGCTTAACTTTTTTACCATTAAGTTTTATGGATTGAAGTTGAGCACCCTTTAACTTTGCTTGTCTCAAATTTGCATGTTTTAAATTCGCTCCTTGAAGCAGAGCACATCCGAGTTTTGCTTTCTGGAAATCAGCACTGATTAATTCAGCTCTCTGAAGCTTTGCCTCCCACAAATAAGCTTCACGAAGGGTAGCTCGTCCAAGTTCCGCATCATTGAGAATGGCAAATTTGAGATCAGCTTCAGTTAAATCAGCATTCCAGAATCTTGCATATTGAAGGCTAGCTCTATGAAGGTTTATCTTTTTCAAGCAAGCATTACTAAAATTTGCTCTATCTAGATTAGCCTCCTTCAAATATGCATAGTTGAGATTGGTTTTTCTTAGATCAATATAATTGGATTCAATATGGGTTTTGTCAGGGTTGCGTCTTTTCAATATAGTTAAGACCGCTTGAATATCTATCGGAATATCATATTTTTTGTTGCCTTCATCATTTAAGTGATTATTGTTACTCTGGACTGGGGCTTTTGTGCGAACGTAAGCAGTTAAAATCTCTATAATTTGCCAGTAATCTTTTTTAGAGTCTCTGGAAATCCTTTCCAGAGCATAAATCCCACCTAAACGAACTTCCAGTTCTGGTTTTCCTAAAAATCCTACAGCTTGACTAAATCGCTCAGTAATTTGTTTCTCTTCAGATGCTTTAATATTTCGCCATGTTAAGTAAGCTGTCACAAAAAAGAATGCTCCACCTAGACCTTGAACTAGAGTTTCGTAAACCTTATTTTGAAGCACTACTTGATCTTTTCTTAAACCAACCAAGTCCTTACCTAAAGAAGATTTAAGATCAGAACTGGGCATTTTTTCGATCTGTTGCTGTAAATCATTGATAGACTGGCTTAATAAATTGACATTGTTTTGTTGCAACCACCAAAACAAAAAGAGAACTCCCACTAAAAGAGGAAGCCCAAAGAAAATTGGATAATGTTTAACTCTTGAAAATATAGAGGTTATTTTCATGCCTATGGGATACCCATAATTGAAGTTTAAGAAGTCCTCATAAATTATATTTTCAAAGCAAAGATTAGAAACAAAATGTTTTTTGCGCTTTTAAGCACTGACCATCTTCTTCACAATCTGCACCTGTTGGGATACTGCCTCTCACAGGTTAGCTTTCGGCTACGCCCCGACCGACAGCTTGAGCAGTCTAACGGCTCTGGTCAGCGGTTGCCGATACCTTTGCTGCCCCACAAGCGGCTTCGGTCAATCCGCTGCACCAGAATTGTTCGACTGCGGTTCTTAAAGGTTGTGCAAATTTATCGAGTCTCCCTTTTTTAGACTTTTCGAT
>JAAUTN010000543.1 GCA_012031415.1 Leptolyngbyaceae cyanobacterium SM1_4_3
TAATTCTCAAATTGGCGATCGCCTCCACCTCAGTTCCGCACCGTCGAAAATACGTTAGCAGCCTGCTCCGCAAAACCGACACAAACAATCGGGCAGAGCTAGTCCGGTTTGCAATGGAGCATCACCTAGTGGAGTAGGGAGTAGGGATGAGGGATGAATCTACTCTTTCATCCTTCATCCCTCATCCTTCCAACAGCCCCTCACAGGCATCTAGCAGCAGGTCGATCACGTAGTTAAAGCCTTCAGTGCCGCCGTAGTAAGGATCGGGGACTTCCTGATCAGAGTGGTGGCGGCAAAAGTCGCAGATTAGCTTGACCTTATCGCTGTACTGTCCTTTCAGGTCAAGCGTCAGGATGTTGCGATAGTTTTCCTTGTCCATCGCCAGGATCAGGTCAAATTTCTCGAAATCTTCGAGGTGAAACTGGCGGGCTTGACCTGCTAGCGTAATTCCACGTTTGCTAGCAGCAGCAGCCATACGGCGATCGGGCGGACTGCCAATGTGATAGCTAGAGGTGCCTGCTGAGTCGCAGATCATCTGGTCGCTCAGTCCTTCCCGCTGAATCAGATGATTCATGATGTTTTCGGCAGAGGGAGAACGACAGATGTTGCCGAGGCAAACGAATAGTAACTGATGAGGCATAAAGATCCTTAATATGCTTATAAATGCTATACTCGCTTCAGGTTTAAGGGCATGTAGCTCAGTGGATAGAGCATCAGGTTCCGGTCCTGAGGGTCGGGGGTTCGAATCCCTCCATGCTCGTATTAATAGACTATAGTCAATTCAAAATCAAAGGTTTCCGATAAACCATTGCTCCAATCGTCCCGTACTTTAGACATGAGGTGGAGTCTTTGCTGATGGGTAGGTGTAGTAAGCCCTGTCAGAGGTAAACTAGACTGGCTTGAATTATTTCGGGAAAGGATATCACTCACTTCAACTCAATGTCTATCCAGCCGTCCAGCGAAGAAGCCGAGCTTCTAATTCGGATTGCCCAAAAAGATCAAGTTGCTCTATCCAGGCTGTATGACCGATATGCCCGTGTCATCTATGGAGTTGCGTTTAAGATTCTGGGTTCAGCAGAGGAAACGGAAGAGGTGGTGCTGGATGTGTTTTCCCAGGTCTGGCGGACTGCCCATCGCTACAACCCGGCTCAGGGTCGGGTAGATGCGTGGCTATTTATGATTACTCGCAGTCGCTCCCTGGACAGGCTACGAGTGATTCAACGATTAGCCAAAGCTGTAGCTGCTTCTACGGATGCAATTCAAGCTCATTCTCTATCTTCATCGATCACGCCTGGAGAAGATTTGTTAATTAGAGAGCGGCGCGATCGCATTCTTGCTGCTCTTGCACAGCTTTCAGAAGATCAGCGGAAAGTTTTGGAATTAGCCTATTACAAAGGGTTGACCCACGTTGAAATCGCGGCTCAAACCGGAGCCTCTCTAGGTACAGTCAAAACACGAATTCGACTGGGTTTGAGTAAACTACGCAAGAGGCTCGATTTGGTTTGAGGGTAGACACGTTAGGATGAGGCTATGACAGAGCAAAACGTGAACCCAGAGAGCCTTTGCTTCTGTGAGCTAGCGCCGCTGTATGCCCTCGATTTGCTTGATCAACAAGCGCGTGATTGGGTTAACCAACGGCTTGCTGAGTCTCCAGAACTGGCTGAAGAGTTAAAAGAATATGAAACGGCGATCGCCACACTTCCCTATGCAGTGCCGCCGCTGCCAATGGCGGCTGACCTAAAACAGCGACTATTTCAGCAGATTGGAGAAGATCTGCCGCCAGATTTAGATCAGGCAGTTGCTGTTGATGGTTCTCTTACCCCACAGGCTGTCCGCAGCCAGTCTGTGGAGTGGCAGCCCTACGAAATTCCAGGCGTATATTTAGGAATGCTGCACCTCGATCAGGACAAGCGAGAAATGTCTGCCCTAATTCGAGCAGAAGCCGGAGTACATTATCCGCTGCATCGCCACATTAAGGATGAAGAGATTTTTATGCTGCAAGGCACTCTTGAGATTGCAGGAAAAATCTATCATCAGGGTGACTACATTCGTTCTGCGGCTGGCTCTGTCCATAGTCTCAGCACCGTAGAAGAATGTATGTTCTTTATTCGAGCCTCGATCGATGACGTGTTTGTGGAATCAGAAAGTCAATAAACTGGCGGGCAGTCCGACCCGATCGCCCATTGTGGCGAGTTGCCCATTGCAGGGCTTGAAATTCTAACTCCTGGGCGGTCAAAGGAACTTCCGCTAGCTTCGCCAGATGGTGAACGATCGCCAAATAGGTTTTTTGATCCGCAGGTTCAAAGGTGAGCGTTAAGCCAAAGCGATCGCTAAACGATAGCTTTTCCTGCACCGTATCCCAGTTGTGAATTTCGTCTGCATCGCTGGGACGGGGGCGATCGCCAAAAAACTCGCGAATTAAATGCCGCCGATTAGAAGTTGCGTATACCACCATATTTTGCGGTCGAGCCGTCAGGTTTCCTTCCAGAACCACCTTTAGCGCTTTATAAGCGTCTTCATCTTCCTCAAACGACAGATCATCCACAAAAATAATGAACTTCTGCGGCACCCCCCGAAGCTGATCCACGATCGCAGGCAAATCTCGAAGGTCAGACTTTGCCACCTCAATTAGCCGCAAACCCTGCTCTGCATAGCGAGGCAGCATCGCCTTCACCAGTGACGATTTACCCGATCCGCGACTGCCATACAGCAGCACGTGCAGCGCCGGATAGCCTGCCAGCAGCGCCTCTGTATTCTTGATCAGCGTCTCCTGTTGAGCCTCGTAGCCCTTCAGTTCCTTTAGGCGCACTAGGTCTGGGTAAGGAATTCCTGTCAGTTTGCCAGACTGCCAGCGCAGGGCGCGATATTCAGAGAAGAGTCCGGCTCCCGCTTTGCGGTAATAAGCCGCTAAGTCTTCCAGTACGCCCGACCAATCTTCGATGCCTTCTAGCTTGACCCACAGCGGCAGTTTGCGAATTCCTTCTAAGCCCGACTGAGGATGTCCGGTGCGAGTCTGATTCCATGCAGTCGGCACAACAGGGAGTGCTGCTGCCACCTGAACCCACTGGCTCAACTGCTGACCGTTACAGGCGTAGAGATGCTGACAAACCTGCAAATCGTGCTGGGCCGCGGCAAGTAAGGGTGGCGGCAAGCTGACCAGATCGGTTCGCTGAGCCTGCTGGCTGAAGGGATTTTCCGCCCTGAGCAACTGCGTTAGCAGGTGGTCTTGCCAGCTTTGCCGCTGAATCGCCAGGGCATTAAACCAATCTCCGTAAGCCCGCAAGCAATTAACGCCATCAGGGTCAGGGTGTCGCAGCGATTGCAGCAAGTTAAGAAAAGCTACTCCAACTTCGCTATGGAGGACAGACTGGTAAATTAGCAGGGAAGCGGCCTGCCGCTGAAGAAATTGAATCGAGTGAGTGACTTGGGCATCCATTTCATTACTGTAAATGGGCGCGTGTTACTCCGCTAGAATTTAACCCCTAAATCCTTAAAATCCAAGAACCTATGAATTTAGCTATTGTGGCGGCGATCGCCTACGGCATTCTCTCTATCGTAGGCGGCATCATCGGCTATGCTCAGGCCCAGAGCAAAGCCTCCCTTATTTCTGGCAGCATCAGCGGCGCACTATTAATTTTAGGCGGCATCCTGACCCTAATCGGCAGGGGTTGGGGCTTGTGGCTAGCGGCGATCGTTACCCTTGCTCTAATCATCGTTTTCGTAGTGCGGCTCTCTAAAACACGCAAATTCATGCCCGCCGGACTGATGATTATCGCCGGGGGTGCAACACTCATTCCAATCTTGCAAAGTCTATAGGCCGTGTATGTAAGAGTCCAGCAGTGGTAAGACTGGTCTGACTACTGCTTTGCCAATCGGAGTGGACAGTCAGCGATCGCCCAAGAATCGTCACCAACCGCTTCCAGAACATTCCCGACCGCTTCCAGAACGTTCCCGACCGCTTCCGCAACATTCCCGA